>NZ_JACFPK010000006.1:0-193387 GCF_016102025.1 Lactobacillus sp. M0393
AACACCTGTAACCATGCCGAACACAGTAGTTAAGCTTCTTCACGCCGAGAGTAGTTGGTGGGAGACTGCCTGCGAGGGTAGGACGTTGCCGTGCATATGGAGGATTAGCTCAGCTGGGAGAGCATCTGCCTTACAAGCAGGAGGTCACAGGTTCGAGCCCTGTATCCTCCATTCCGAGTCGTTAGCTCAGTTGGTAGAGCATCTGACTTTTAATCAGAGGGTCGACGGTTCAAGCCCGTCACGACTCATGGCCCCATTTTGCGGGTGTGGCGGAATTGGCAGACGCGCTAGATTTAGGTTCTAGTGTTTTCGGACGTGTGGGTTCAAGTCCCACCACCCGTATTCGCCAATAATATATACCATATTTACATTTTGCCGATTTAGCTCAGTTGGTAGAGCATCTGTCTTGTAAACAGGGGGTCGTACGTTCAAATCGTATAATCGGCATTCCATATTTTGCGGAAGTAGTTCAGTGGTAGAACATCACCTTGCCATGGTGGGGGTCGCGGGTTCGAATCCCGTCTTCCGCTTTCATTACTTGCCGGGGTGGCGGAATTGGCAGACGCACGGGACTTAAAATCCCGCGGTTGGTTTCAACCGTACCGGTTCGACTCCGGTCCTCGGCATTTAGTGATGCGCCCTTAGCGCAACTGGATAGAGTGTCTGACTACGAATCAGAAGGTTGAAGGTTCAAATCCTTCAGGGCGCATAATAACGGGAAGTGGCTCAGTTTGGTAGAGCACCTGGTTTGGGACCAGGGGGTCGCAGGTTCGAATCCTGTCTTCCCGATTGTAATCTAATATATGGTTACATTTGTTGGCGGTGTAGCTCAGCTGGCTAGAGCGTCCGGTTCATACCCGGGAGGTCGAGGGTTCGATCCCCCCCGCCGCTATTTCCCAGAGCTTGGACCTTTAGCTCAGTTGGTTAGAGCAGACGGCTCATAACCGTCCTGTCGTAGGTTCGAGTCCTACAAGGTCCATAAAAGTATGGAGTTTGTTTGTACTTTTAATTTAAAATAATCGCGGGATGGAGCAGTCTGGTAGCTCGTCGGGCTCATAACCCGAAGGCCGGTGGTTCAAATCCACCTCCCGCAATATGGTCCATTGGAGCAGTGGTTTATCTCGTCTCCCTGTCACGGAGAAGATCATCAGTTCAAATCTGATATGGACCGTAGGATGGCTCGGTAGCTCAGTCGGTAGAGCAAAGGATTGAAGCTCCTTGTGTCGGCGGTTCGATTCCGTCCCGCGCCATTTATTATTAGTGCGGGTATGGTTTAGTGGTAAAACGAAAGCCTTCCAAGCTTTAGTCGCGAGTCCGATTCTCGTTACCCGCTTTTAGGGGCCTATAGCTCAGCTGGTTAGAGCGCACGCCTGATAAGCGTGAGGTCGATGGTTCAAGTCCATTTAGGCCCATTGTGGAGACTTACTCAAGTGGCTGAAGAGGCGCCCTTGCTAAGGGTGTAGATCGGGTTATTCTGGTGCGAGAGTTCGAATCTCTCAGTCTCCGCTATATAATAAAAAGGCCGTAGATTTTTCTAGCGGTCTTTTTGATTGGTAAATTTCAATTATTACTAAGGTTTTATTGAGCAACAAGTTTTAATTTTTCTAGGCTTTGCAATAAAAAAGTTTTACGCTAAAATTGTTCAACTTTTTGCACAAAACTCTTGCAAGATGAATCATAATCCTGTATTATTAATAACGTTGTGATTCAAGAACTTAAAGGATTTACACAAGCAACAAATTAAAAAAATAGTTGACTTTTAGTAATAAGTTCGGTATTATAATTAAGCGTCTTGTGACGTAAGAACGATAAATATGACCCGTTGGTCAAGTGGTTAAGACATCGCCCTTTCACGGCGGTAACATGGGTTCAAATCCCGTACGGGTCATTACCATTCTTTGGTATATTTACAATTGGAGGATTACCCAAGTGGCTTAAGGGGACGGTTTTGAAAACCGTTAGACGGTCTTGCCGTGCGTGGGTTCAAATCCCACATCCTCCTTTATTATAATCGCGGGATGGAGCAGTCTGGTAGCTCGTCGGGCTCATAACCCGAAGGCCGGTGGTTCAAATCCACCTCCCGCAATATGGTCCATTGGAGCAGTGGTTTATCTCGTCTCCCTGTCACGGAGAAGATCATCAGTTCAAATCTGATATGGACCGTAGGATGGCTCGGTAGCTCAGTCGGTAGAGCAAAGGATTGAAGCTCCTTGTGTCGGCGGTTCGATTCCGTCCCGCGCCATCAATCTGGAGGAGTAGCGAAGTGGCTAAACGCGGCGGTCTGTAAAACCGCTCTCTCTGAGTTCGGCGGTTCGAATCCACCCTCCTCCATAATAGGGATATCGTATAAAGGTAGTACATCGGTCTCCAAAACCGCTAGTGTGGGTTCAATTCCTACTATCCCTGTTAACCTTCATGGCGGAATTGGTGAAGGGGTTAACACACCGGTTTGTGGATCCGGCATACATGGGTTCGAATCCCATATTCCGCCCTAGCATTGGGATATAGCCAAGCGGTAAGGCACTAGACTTTGACTCTATTATGCGCTGGTTCGAATCCAGCTATCCCAATCTATTGTTAATAAAATTCGATGGCGGTGTAGCCAAGTGGTAAGGCAGAGGTCTGCAAAACCTTAATCGTCGGTTCAAATCCGATCCCCGCCTTTATCGGTTCACTCATTGAACTGTTAATTTAAAATTATTGATATGGCGGTGTGGCGGAATTGGCAGACGCGCCAGACTCAAAATCTGGTGTCCGTTTAGGACGTATCGGTTCGACCCCGATCACCGCTATTGTTGGAGCAGCTCTCATAAGAGAGCTGCTTTTATTTTAGTAAATATATATTATATAAAAATTGCACAAGCTTTGTGTAATCTTTATAATACCTTTTATGGAGGTATTTCAGATGAATATAGGTATCTTTACCGATTCATATTTTCCGCAATTAAGTGGTGTAGCCACATCAATCAAAACTTTAAAAGATGCTCTTGAAAAACAAGGTCATAATGTATTTATCTTTACTACTACTGATCCTCATATAAAAAGGGGAGCAGTTGAGGCTAATATCTTTCGCTTTAGTAGTGTTCCCTTTATTTCATTTACTGACCGCCGTGTTGCATTCAGGGGCTTTTTTGAGGCTACTAAAGTGGCTAGGGAAGTTAAACTTGATATAGTTCATACTCAAACTGAGTTTGCCTTGGGCATGATAGGCAAATATGTTGCCCACCAATTGAAAATTCCCGCAATTCATACTTATCACACTATGTATGAAGATTACTTACATTATGTTTTGAATGGTCACTTGCTGAGACCTTATCATGTCAAGCAATTTACCAACGTTTACTTAAAAAATATGGATGGCGTTATTGCCCCTAGTAAGCGCGTAGAAGCCCTTTTGAAACGTTATAGGGTAGATATACCTATGAGAGTAATACCGACTGGAGTAGACGTAAATAGCTTAAATAAGGCGGCTAATAATGATATGCGCCAGGAATTAGGCATACCTGCAGATGCTCCGGTTTTGTTGACCTTAAGTAGGGTTGCTGAAGAAAAAAAGATTGACCGTATTTTGAATGCTATGCCGGAAATTATTGATAAATTTCCTGAAACTCGTTTAGTAATTGCTGGCGACGGCCCTGATATGGAAGTTTTGCAGGAGCAGGTTGAACGACTAACATTAGAAGATAATGTAATATTTACAGGTGATGTACCTCATGATGATGTAGGATCGTACTATAAAATGGCAGACTTGTTTGTTTCAGCCAGTGACACTGAAACACAGGGTTTAACTTACATTGAGGCTTTAGCTTCCGGCACGAAATGCGTTGTTTATGATACGGATTATACAGAACATGTTTTTGATGATGATGAATTTGGCAAAGTCTTTAACGGACCTGGTGAAATGTTAAGCGAAATATTGTTTTATTTAAGACAAGGGCGCAAGCCAATTCCGCCTGAAAAATTAGCCGCTAAAATGGATCAAATATCGGCTAAAAAATTTGCCAGTTCAGTTTACCAATTCTATCAGGATGTAATTTTAGATTATCAAAAGGATCACAAAGAGGAATCAAATGATTAGGATTAATATGTTTTCACAGGCTGCATCTGTAAAGGGGCAGGGAGTTGGCTCAGCATACATAGAATTAATTCACTTACTTAGAACGCACTTAATCGATAAGTTTTATGTTACAAATAACAAATATGGTGCAAGCGATCTGACTCATTATCATACTGTGAACCCCACTTATTTTGCTAACAGTTTCTCACCAGCCCGCGGACGCAAAATTGGCTATGTGCATTTTTTGCCTGAAACCCTTGAAGGCTCGGTAAAGTTGCCACCGTTAGCAAAAAAAGTTTTTTACAAATATGTGATTGATTTTTATAAACGAATGGATGAAATAGTCGTTGTTAATCCCATTTTTATAGATAAGTTAGTTAAATATGGTATTAAACGCGAAAATGTTAAATATATTCCTAACTTTGTAGCTAAAAACGAATTTTATCCTGAAAGACAAGAAAAAAAGAACGCGTTTCGTCATCAGTTGAATATACCTCTTGATAAATTTGTTGTTTTTGGTGATGGTCAAGTCCAAGAACGCAAAGGGGTTGATGACTTTGCCAAACTTGCTGTGGCTAATCCAGAAATGCAATTTATATGGGCAGGTGGTTTTTCTTTTGGAAAAATAACGGACGGCTACGACCATTTTAAAAAATTAGTAGATAATCCACCCCAAAATCTCAAATTTACAGGAATTATCGATCGACAAAAACTCGTGGATTATCTTAATATAGCGGATTTATTTGTTTTGCCATCTTATGACGAATTGTTTCCTATGTCTGTACTTGAAGCCTTTAGTTGTGGAACGCCAGTCTTATTACGAGATCTTGACTTATATCAAGCAATAATTAGTGGCTATTACATGAAGGGGCATGACTTTACAGAAATGAATAATCAGTTGCGGGCAGCAGCCCAAGATTCAGCCATTTTAAATCAATATAGCAAGTTATCTGCTGAGGCTAGTGACAAATATTCAGAGGACAATCTGGCACGGATCTGGGATGATTTTTACCACGAGCAATATGAAATCGGCCGGAAATTAGGACAAATTCGCTAATGAATAAAAAGCACTTGTGGGGTGTTGCCGTCGTTCTTTTAATCAGTGGTATTGTTTTATACGTTGATTTAAGATCGACTCCCATTGCCCAGTTAGAACAGGCAACTCGTAATATTAATGTTATTGCTTTAATTTTGGTGTTCGGCTTAATGCTTCTTTCCTATGTCTTTGAGGCCAGTATTTTAACCGTTTTAAGTGAACGTAAAAATGAACCCCAGCGCTCGAAATGGTCTTTTTTCAGAATCCCTTTAATTCAGGCTCTTTTTAATGCGATTACTCCGATGTCAACCGGAGGCCAACCTTCGCAATTAGCTGCGATGGTGCAAATGGGCATTGAAGGAGGGCGTGCAACTTCTCTGCTGCTTATGAAGTTCATTATCTATCAAATTGTAGTGTTTTTGGCTTATGTCACGACAATTATTACCGGCTTTCACATGGTCGCAACTAAGTTTGCCGGTTTAGCCATTTTCATTGCCATTGGCTTTTTAATTCATGTTGGTTCAATCATCTTTTTGCTTGCAATTTTGTTTGCCTATAACTGGACCAAAAACGCTGCTAACTGGATTATGAATTTGCTGGCTAAATTTATTAAGCAAGATCGAGTTAGTGTTTGGCGCCAAAACACGCTTGAAAAGATTGATACTTTTTATGATGAGAGCCAAAAATTAAAAAAGGAAAAAAAGAAGTTAATTGTATGTGGCATACTGACCGTTTTACAATTATTATGTTTTTATTCGATCCCTTACATGACTTTAGTTACGTTAAACGTACCAGCCGATTGGGCGAGCGTAACGCAAATGAATATTATGATTATTATGTTTATGGCGATAATACCAATTCCGGGAGCATCTGGGGGAGCTGAATACAGTTTTCAAACTTTATTTTCTACCTTTATTTCGGCTAATGGTACCTTAATTGTAGGGATGTTTTTGTGGCGGTTTGTGACCTACTTTTTTGGCATGATCTTGGGAATTTTTGGCTGGATTTTTAAGCCTAAAAAAGTAGTGAGCCCGTCAAATAATTAATTTTTATTAAAATCCCTACTTATAATTGCAGTTAAGGGTAAGATATAAGCTTAGTGAGAGGAGAATAAGATGACACGGATCAAGTCTTTTCTACAATGGCTGACACAAACCAAACTAGGCTTTTTTACTATTGTTTTAGTGACCTTTTGGTTAAAGACTTACGTTATTTATCTGACAAAATTTAATCTCGGTGCTGAAGGAGCAATGCAGAATTTTCTGTTGTTTTTAAATCCTTTACCAGCAGGTTTGCTTTTATTAGGCATTAGTCTTTTCTTTAAAGGCAGAAAATCATATTGGATTCTGATTGCAACTGATTTGGTACTCAGTTTATGGTTATTTGCCAACATCCTTTATTATCGTGAATTTTCTAATTTTTTGTCGTTATCAATTATTAAAACTTCCGGTTCAACCGCGGATAATTTAGGTAAAAGTATTGTAGGGATTACTCGGGCAACTGATTTTTTAACTTTTATTGATATTGCTTTTGTCATTATTTTGATGATTAGCAAGATAGTTAAGTACGATTTACGCCCATTAAAGCTTAAATTTAATCTTTTGCTTGAAGGTATCGCAGTTCTGCTGATAGGGATCAATTTGATGATGGCCCAAAAAGACCGCCCTGGTTTATTGACGAGAACTTTTGACAATAGTTACATTGTTAAATATTTGGGTATGAATGAATATGCCGTTTATGATGCATTTAAGACTGCGCAAACAAGTGAACAAATGGCTAAAGCAAATGTTTCTGATTTGCAAGCAGTCAAAAAGTACTTAAAGCTTAATTATGTCAAACCCAATAGTGCATATACCGGAGTAGCCAAGGGCAAAAACGTAATGGTTATTCACCTTGAGAGCTTCCAGCAATTTTTAATAGGGTACAAATGGAAAGGCAAAGAGGTCACTCCTAATTTAAATAAACTCTATCACGCCAAAAATACGCTCAGCTTCCCCAATTTTTACAATCAAGTTGGACAAGGAAAAACGTCGGATGCTGAAATGATGCTGGAAAATTCTCTTTTTGGTTTGCAGTCTGGTTCAGCAATGTCCAGTTATGGTACTTCAAATACGTTTGAGAGCGCCCCTGCAATTTTAAGTCAACAGGGTGGGTATACTACGGCGGTTATGCACGGTGGTGCTGGTTCTTTTTGGAACCGCAATAATGCTTATAAACAATTTGGTTATGAGTACTTCATGCCGCTTTCTTATTATCAGAATAAGCCCAAATATTACATCGGCTATGGTTTAAAAGATAAGATTTTCTTCTCTCAGTCTATTAAATATATCGAACGTTTGCCGCAACCCTTTTATCTTAAGCTAATAACCGTCACCAATCATTATCCTTATGATTTAGATAAGAAAAATCAGTCAATTGCTAAAACTGAAACTGGTGATGAAACGGTTGATGGTTACGTTCAAACTGCCCATTATCTCGACCAGGCGATTGGTCAGTTAATGCGGTGGCTGCAAAAAACAGGTTTAGCTAAAAACACTTTGCTGGTCTTTTATGGCGATCATTATGGTATTTCTGGTAATCACCACAAGGCTAGCGCAGAGCTACTTAACCAAGATGAATTTACTAATTTCGATAATTTAAAGTTCCAACGGGTTCCCTTAATGTTCCATATGAGAGGTCTAAAGGGTGGCGTCAAAAAAACCTATGGTGGTGAAATTGATGTACTACCTACATTGCTTAATTTGCTGGGAATTAAGAACCAGAAAACGATCCAGTTTGGTCATGACTTGTTAAGTAAAAAGGCGCCACAGATAGTTGCACAGCGTAACGGTGACTTTATCACACCGTTATATGCCAAAGTTGGCAGCACCTATTATGACACTAAAACAGGTGAGGAAATAATTAAGCCAGATAAGAAATTAAAGACTGAGCTGGTGGCAATATCAAACAAAGTAACAACTCAGCTTTCATTATCTGACCGTGTTATCGCCGGCAATCTTTTACGTTTTTACCATCCCAAATGGTTTAAAAAGGTCAAACCGCAAGATTACGACTATAATGAGCAAAAGGCTCTGAAAAAACTGTATTCAAAAAATAAAACTTCTCTGTGGTATAAAAATCATCAGAAAACCACACAAAATAAATTTAAAACCGATGCTCCGGAGCTCGAAAAATAAAACTCGAAATTAAATCTATTTTGTGCTAAAATTTACCAGTAACGTATCTGTATATTGGAGGCAGCGCATTGTACAATTTATTTATGACGCTACTAATTATTGTTTCAATCTTAATCATTATTGCGACAATGATGCAGCCGCAAAAACAGCAAGATGCATTGAATGCACTCTCTGGCGGTGCAGTTTTTAGTGGTCAAACGAAGAAACGTGGTTTTGAGGCATTTATGGAAAAAGTAACCTCTGTATTACTGGTTCTCTTTTTCGCTTTTGCTATTGTATTAGCTTATTTGTCTTCAAAATAACTAATGGTTCCTCCCGATCAAGCGATGGGAGGACTTTTTTTATCTTTTTAATGAGGAAATGGAGTTAAAGTGCATGGCACAAAACGAGAACATCTTGGCTAATGTTTTAGAGATTTTTCGTCATAATCCTAAAAAACAATATCAAGTAGAACAAATTGATCGTATGTTACGTAGAGACAGACTCGGCAGTTTTTCTGATATGGTCAAAGCATTATCTTATTTAGAACAAAAAAAGAAAATAATTACTGATGGTAAAGGTCACTACCAATTAGCGCAGGAGAATACTGAAGTTGAGGGCATATTTAAAGCCAACAGTAAGGGTTTTGGCTTCGTCAAACTTGATGATGAAGATGCGGATGATATTTTTATTGCCCGCGACTATACTGAATATGCTGTTGACGGAGACAGTGTTAAGGTTAAAATTACTGCCGGTGGTAATCCCTGGAATGGTAAGGGCCCTGAAGGTCAAGTAGAGCAAATTCTTGAGCGGGGGACTAAGACACTTGTGGGTGAATTTTATCCTATGACCGATGCCCAAGTGAAAATTAGTCATTTTATTGGTTATGTTTTAAGTTCAAATAAAAAGCTGGCTAATTACCGGGTTTATATCAGTCAAGACGGTTTGCAGCCGCAAAAGCAGGACATTGTTAAAGTAGCTATTGCTAGTTATCCTGACAAGAACAATCCTGATTCAATGACTGGTGTAGTTACCAATGTTATTGGTAACAAAAATTTGCCGGGCGTTGACATTATGGCAATCGTTTCAGAGCATGACGTTAGAACTGAATGGGCCGATGATGCCCTTGCTCAATCTAACGCCATTCCGGATCACGTAACTGAAGCTGAAATGGCAAACCGTGAGGATATTAGGGACCAGCCTGCTGTTACAATTGATGGCGATGATTCTAAAGACTTTGATGATGCAGTCGTGTTATGGAAATTGCCTAACGGTAACTATCATTTAGGTGTTCATATCGCTGATGTTGCTCACTATGTGACAGAAAATTCTCCTTTGGATAAGGAAGCTTTTACCAGAGGCAACAGTACTTATTTAGTTGATCGCGTTATTCCAATGTTGCCTTTTAGGCTTTCAAATGGCATATGCTCCCTCAACGAAGGTCAAGATCGTTTAGTATTATCCTGTGAAATGGAAATTTCCCCGGAAGGACAGAGGGTTAATTATCGTATTCATCCTTCGGTAATGAGATCACATGGCCGGATGACATATAACAATGTTAATAAAGTTTTAGATCCTGATAATCATGAAGAGCTTGAAGAAAAATATGTTAAGCTTGCTCCTATGCTGCAGGATATGGCTGAACTGCACAATATTTTATACCAGCAGAGGCATCAACGTGGTGCAATTGACTTTGAAGAACCTGAAGCAAAGATTATTGTGGATGATCAGGGTAAACCAACGGATATTGTGTTACACGATCGCGGAATAGCTGAAAAGATGATTGAATCCTTCATGCTGCTGGCTAATGAAACTGTTGCGGAAGATTTTTATCGTAAGCATGTCCCGTTTTTATACCGCGTGCATGAAACTCCTGATGGTGAGCGGATTAAGAGCTTCTTTGAGTTTTGCAGCGCATTTGGCTTACATATTACAGCTGATCCAAACCATGTTAAACCAATTGATTTACAAAAAGTAGTTGCTAAAACTACTGGTACTCCCGAAGAAGCCGTAGTCCAAATGATGATGCTGCGCAGCTTGAAGCAGGCACATTATTCAGAAGAACCTTTAGGACACTTTGGTTTGGCAGCTAAGTTTTATACCCACTTTACTTCGCCAATCAGAAGGTATTCGGATCTGATGGTTCACAGGATGATTCATGCTTACAGTGAAAAAGGGACTGACAAGAAAACGCAGGATCATTTTGCAAGCTATTTGCCAGATGTAGCTGATCAAACTTCAACTCAGGAACGAGTTTCCGTTGATACTGAAAGAGAAGTTAATGATCTAAAGATGACCGAATTTATGGCTGATAAAGTGGGTAATCACTTTGATGCTGTAGTGTCATCTGTTACCAGTTTTGGTATGTTTATTCAACTTCCAAACACTGTAGAGGGACTTATTCACATTTCCAATTTAACAGATGATTTTTACAATTATAATGAAAAAAGCATGACATTAACTGGTCGTGGGACTCATAAACAGTTCCACGTAGGGATGCCGCTTAAGGTTACTTTGACAAATGCCAATGTTGAACAACATCAACTTGACTTTGAAATTTATGATCCCAATGCCCCTAAAAAGCCTCATAATAACCGCGGCGTTAAAACTGAAAGGCGGGGCAATCGGGGTTTTCGTAATGATCACGCCCATAAAGGACATTACCGTAACAATTTTCAAAAAAATGGCAATCATCCACATTTAAGTAGATATAAACATTAGGTTGAAAAATTGAAAAAAGAAAAAAATGAGAATTTAATTGCTCAGAATAAAAAAGCACATCATGACTATTTTATTAAGGACACATATGAAGCCGGTATTGCCTTAACAGGTACAGAAATTAAATCCGTGCGGGCAAGACGTATTAACTTGCGCGATGGCTATGTACAAGTTATAAATGGTTCGGCTTTTCTGGAGAATGTCCACATTAGTGAATATAAACAAGGTAATCGCTATAACCATGAACCTCTTCGTTCAAGAAGATTACTTTTGCATAAAAAGCAGCTTCAACGACTTGCTAAAGACCAATCTACGCGGGGTATTGCAATTATCCCTTTGAAGGTTTATCTTAAACATGGTTTTGCCAAAGTTCTTATTGGTGTTGGCCAAGGAAAGAAAAAATATGATAAGCGCGAGAGCATTAAGAAGCGCGATCAAGAGCGTGAATTACGCAGGCAATATAAAATTTAAGGACGGTTTAATTAGTTTTCTAGTTGAACTGTTTTTTAATTATGCATTTGTTTTAAAATTAGCAACTTATCAACACTTTGCTTATTCATTTATATATAATTAAGTAATACTTATATAGTGTAAAAGCAGCATGAAAAATTTTATGTTTTAAACAAAAGTTGTCCTTAGAACAATTTTACTAGAAATATTTTGTTAATCTTACTGAATACTTTTGCAATATTGTGTATAATTTATTAATATAATTAATGTTTATATGATTGAATTTATTAGATAGTAATACTTTAATTTATAGCTTTATATAAAGTGTAAACAAGTGAGTATCGCAAAAAACGAGTGTTTTTGATTAGTTCTACCTGTTTTTAAAATTTTAGAGAGATTTTGTTTAATAAGTAGAGTGTTTGATAATGCTATTTGTATGTAAGGATTTGAGTCGTAATGGAATTTGATAAAGTTTATAACCATGAACGAGTTACTCGCAAGTTTACTAATAGAAAAGTTAAGGAAGAGTTACTTGCTAATATTATTAAAAGGGCACAATTATCCCCGTCACTGCTTAACTCGCAACCTTGGAAGGTATATATGTTAACTGGTAACGCACTTGCTGGTTTAAAAAAAGAGGTCAAAGCTCAAATAGAGAACAATGTTGAGCCTCATGAAGATTTTGTCAAAATGCTGTCACTTGATTGGGATTCATATCCCAGTCAAAATATGGCTGCAGTTGGAGCAACCCAACCATATTTTTTCAATAATAAAATGGAATTATTTACAGAATCAAATAACAATATGTTTAATGCCCAGGATGTGGCATTTCTTACGATTCCCAGAAATTCTCCCATTTGGTCTGTTTATGATTTAGGGATTTTTTCACAAAGCATCATGTTGCTGGCACTTAATGCAGGATTAGCAATTATGCCGGCACACTCAATGGTGTCTTATCCTGAATTAGTGCGTAAATATGGCAAAATTCCGGAAGACGAGCTTATTGGTATGGCAATTGGATTAGGATATCAAGATAATGCAGCTGAGGTCAATGATCCCAAATTTTATCCTGATCGTTTGCCATTCAAAAAAATATATAAATTAGTTAAATAGACAAGTACTACAATTTAAATAAAGCGCTATTAATGATAAAATATTTAATAGGAAATTTTCACGGTTATACTGATAAGGATGATATAGATTTTGAGTACAGCCCAAATAGTTACTAATTTAATAGCAACTTTAGTTATTTTTGTTTTTGCAGCGTTCTTTGTTGCTGCAGAATTTGCTTTGGTTCAAACCAGACCCAGCCAGCTTGAAGATATGTTGTCTAATAAAATTGGCAACCAGCGCAAAGTAAAGCGCGCTTTGCATATGACTCATAATTTAAATGAATACCTTTCAACGACACAGGTCGGAACTACTTTAGTTGGTGTAGTTTTAGGCTGGTTTTCAGCGGATACTTTGGCTGCAATATTTGAGAGAGCATTTAATTTAGTAGAACTTAATCATGCGGTAGTTCGTTCACTAAGTGCAATTTTAGGTGTAATTTTGTTAACTTATTTAGAAGTCGTAGTAACAGAAATTGTGCCCAAGAATATTGCAATTGACATGCCAGTAAAAATCTTGCTTAAAATTGTGACCCCTTTGCAGCTTTTCCATACCCTGGTTTATCCTTTCGTTTGGTTACTTAATGCCAGTTCAAATGGTTTACTGAAAATGTTGGGTTTTGAGCCGGCTGATGAAGAAAATCAGGTTTACTCGCAGTCAGAAATCATTAAATTATCGCGGAAAGCAGTTCACGGTGGTTCGCTTGATAAAAATGATCTGACATATATGAAACGTGCTTTTGAGCTGAATGATAAAATAGCCAAAGATATTATGACGGATAGAACGCGGTTAGTGGTTATTAATTCGACTGATTCTATCAGGCAAGCCCTTAAGTTGTACTTGGATGAAGGTTCAAGTAGAATTCCGGTTGTTCGCGACAATAACAAAGATGATATTGTTGGTTACATCTATGCTTTTGATGTTATCCAACAGAGCCAGATTGACGACAAGGTGCCAGTTACACGTATTATTAGAACAATGATTACAGTACCTGAATCCATGCCTATCCAAGATATTTTGCAGTTAATGATTAAAAAGCACACGCCAATCGTTTTGGTGGTGGATGAATATGGTGGCACCAGTGGAATAGTTACTGATAAGGATATCTATGAGGAACTATTCGGTACGGTTAAAGATGAAATAGATGACGTTTCTGATGATTATATAATTAGAGATGAGCAAGGTAATATTCATGTATCGGGCAAAACGACCCTATATGATTTTGCCAGATATTTTAAGACTGACTTAAAAAGTTTCCAGGATAGTGATATTATCACCATCGGTGGCTATATGATGGAACACTATCCGGACTTAAAAAAGGGCGAGAAAGTTAAATTAGAGGGTTTTGAATTTAAGCTCGATGATATCGAACAGGGTTTCATGCGCTGGTTTATCGTTAAAAATATTAACGATAAAGCAAAAGAGTCTCAAGAAGAATAAAGGCATTTAAAAAGAGTTTGGGAAAAACTCAAACCTAACTAAAAAGGCTGGCAAATCACGTCAATAAAACGTTGATTTGTCGGTCTTTTTAAATTGTGAAATTTTTTAATTTAACTTCAAAGAGCACTTTTTTCCCAGACTCTTTTATTTATTATTAACCAGTTTAATAATTTCGGGTTTTAGTACACCAATGTAACGCAGGTTACGGTAATAATTCATGAAATCAAGTCCGTAGCCTACTACAAACTCATTACCAACCTTTGAACCATAATATTCAACATCAACATCAACGTTACGATTTGCTTCCTTGTTAAGTAAAACGCAACATTTAACGCTTTTTGCCCCACGTTTTTCAAGCAACTTTTTCATAAAATCTAAAGTTAAACCAGTGTCAACAATGTCTTCAACGATTAAAACATCACGATCTTTCACATCAGATGCTAAATCAGAAACTAGCTTAACTTTCCCGGAAGACTCCATTTCATTACCATAGCTTGAGACATCGAGAAAATCAATTTCAGCTTTGACGTCCATTTCTCTAACCAAATCAGTTAAAAAGAAAACAGCACCTTTGAGAGCACCAACGATTAACGGTTTCTTACCAGCATAATCGTTAGTAAGCTGCTTTCCTAACTTAACACACATTTGGTGAATGTCATCTTCACTAAACAATTTATGATCAATAATATTATTAATATTGTCGTTTTTTGGCATTTATCTACCCTTCATTGTAAAACAATTTAAATTCCTAATATTTCGATTATATCATTTTTTTGCTAAAAAAACAGACCATTTTTAACTATTTTCACTTTTTTAGCAGTCAATTACGTACAAAAAGTAGCTATATTGCTAAAAGCAGTAAGATAATTCTCAATTTGCTTAAATTTTTAACGTGCAACCTCTGTTTTTGGTAAAATTAAAGAATAAGATATTTTTAGTGAAAGGTAAAAAAATGCAAAAACAACAAGAAATTAAAATGCTCAAGGCTTTTTCTGATGCCAATTCCACCTCTGGTTTTGAAGGAGAATTTGTTAAACTATTTACCGATACTGTTCAAGATTTTGCTGACGTGAAAGTTGATGGTATGCTCAATGTGTATGCCAGCAAAAAAGAAAACCAACCAGGTCGGCCAGTGATTCAACTGGATGCACATTCAGATGCTGTTGGCTTTATTACTCAAGCTGTCCGTCCTAATGGCATGATTAAGTTTGTACCCCTTGGCGGCTGGGTTAAATATAATATTCCTGCTCTGCGCGTAAAAATTAAAAATCGTGCAGGTGAATACGTTCCCGGTGTTGTGGCTACTAAACCACCTCATTTTATGACTACAGCCGAAAAAAATAATGTACCGGACGTAGCCGATATGTCAATTGACGTTGGTTCCAGTTCACGTGCCGAAACAATTAATGATTATCAAATTGATACTGGTTGTCCTATTTTTGTGGATGTTAAATGTGAATACAATGAAAAGTCTGGTTTGTTTTTCGGCAAAGATTTTGATGACCGCTTTGGCGCAGCTGCTATGGCTGATGTTTTAGACAATTTAAAAGGTGAACCAACTGCATTTAACGTTGTTGCAGCACTTTCCAGCCAGGAAGAAGTCGGTCTGCGCGGGGCGTATGTGACAGCGCGTGCAGTAAAGCCTGATTTAGCGATTGTTCTTGAATCCTGTCCAGCAGATGATACCTTTACCCCAGAATGGTTGTCACAAACCGGACTGAAAAGGGGACCGATGTTACGTGACATGGATACGTCGTTTTTGCCTAATCCTAAATTTCAACAGTATGTCTGCGATTTGGCTGATAAGAATAATATTCCGTACACTCGTTCTGTTCGCACTGGGGGTGGCCAAGATGGCGCGGCAATTTATTATGAAAATGGCGCACCAACCATTGTGATTGGTATTCCTGTTCGTTATGAACATTCTCCATATTGTTTTAGTGCTTATTCAGATTTTAAAGCATCTGTTGCTTTGACGCTTGCTATTATTCGTGATTTAACTAAAGAAAAACTGGCAAGTTTTAGTCAATTTTAATGGCATTAACTACATTAATTGTCTAAAATAAGGAGTAAACTTAGTTAAAGTATGATACAATAGTAAAAGTTGAATAGCAGTCACTAGGGGTGCCAAAAAGCTGAGAAATACCCTCTGAACCTGATCGGGACAATACCTGCGTTAGGGAAGTGTAAAATTAGGTAATAATGATACTCCTACTGACATGTAAAGTTAGGAGTATTTTTTATGTTTACTAGAACTTCAAAATGGAATGTAAAGTCGATTATTTTAATTGCGTTAATTGGAATTATTATGGGAGTCATTTATACATATGGCTTTAACTGGGCTTTTAATTTAATAAAAATGTTGTTGGTGCCGACAGGTTTCGCACCAGTGACTGATACTGTTTTTACAGGTTTATGGCTTATGGCTGGACCTTTAGCGATGTATTTTGTTCCTACTGCAGGATCCGGTACGATTGGTGAATTACTTGCTTCTGTGGTTGAAATGGCCATAGGTGGTCAGTGGGGTGCTACTACGATTCTTTCCGGAATTATTCAAGGCGCTACTAATGAGATCGGCTTTTTCCCTAAAAAAGAGCGTTATCAAAATTTCACTTGGAAAAGCGTCTTAACTGGTGCGTTTTTTGCTTCATTTGGCTGTTTTATTCCCTCATATATTTTATATGGCTGGAGCAAATTCAGTATGCAAGTACAAGTCGTAATGCTTATTACTAATATCATTTCTGCTCTGGTTTTTGATGGCGTTTTAGTTAAGCTGATTACGAATTTATTTGATAAAGCATTAAAGCCAAAAATAGCTTAATTATTTAAAAAGGAGCATTGCTCTTTGATGTGAACCCTAAAATTAGGACAAATTTTTTGGGGGTCATATCACGTGAAGCAATTACTCCTTTTTTATTTTTCTTTTTTACTTAAAATTGAGTGTACCTTAGTTGTAAGCATATCAATGGCGACATCATTTTTACCGCCTTCTGGAACAATAATATCCGCATAGCGCTTGGTTGGCTCAATAAATTGATGATACATCGGCTTAACTGTGCTTAAATATTGTTCAATCACAGAGTCAATGGACCGGCCTCTCTCATTTAGATCACGTTCTAAACGTCTAATAAAGCGAATATCGTCATCTGTGTCAACATAAACTTTAATATCCATCAAATCACGAATTTTTTTGTTAGCTAAAACCAAAATTCCTTCAAGAATAATGATATCGGCAGGCTCAGTATGAATGGTCTTTTGACTACGGGTATGTTCTTTAAAATCGTAAACCGGCATCTCGACTGACCGATAATTTAATAAGTCTTGCAACTGTTTTCTAAGCAAAGGAACATCAAAAGCATCTGGGTGATCATAGTTGATGTTCTTTCTTTCACTCATAGGAATCCCGGTATTATCTTTGTAATATGAATCCTGAGTCATAATCAAAACGTGTTCATTCTCTTGCATTTGGGCAACAATTTTTTGCGCAATGGTAGTTTTCCCGCTGCCTGAACCACCGGTAATACCAATCACTACGGGCTTTTCAAGTCTAGACATTATGCCACTCCTTTTTTAATCCTTAAACATTTTACTTTACTTTTGCCATAATTACCAACAGTTAAGGTATATTTGATAATTAATGCTACTTTTCTATTGAATGCGGTTTAAAATTGACTAAATTTTTTATATGATAAATGTGAAAAAAGTAATTTGTGTTAAATAGCATAGGTGCAAAATGAATTATAATTTAATGCCGGTAAAATATTTCGTTGATGTCGTTCAAACTCACGGCTTTATTTCAGCAGCAAGGAGAAACTATGTTTCAGAAACAGCAGTCAGTTCAGCTATTAAGAAATTAGAAGATGAATTGGGCCAAAAATTGCTTAACCGTTCTGCTGGTAAATTCTCGTTAACGCCAGTAGGAGAAGTTTTTTATAAACGCAGCGTAGAAATTATTAATTTGTACAGTGAAATTTGGCACCACCCGGATCCTAACCCGGAGAAGCTGTTACGTGTCCATTTTTTGCAAGGCTTTGAAAATGACGCTGCATTATTTGCTTCAAAAATACCAGATATTTGTCAGCCAAATTTTGACGAAGAAAATTTTGATTCTTGCATCAAAAGATTGATTAATGGTAATTATGACATACTGGTTGGATTTGACTTAGCTTTTGCCGGTAATAATAAAATAGACAGTCTACCTTTTAGGAAAACTAGTTTTGACTTACTGCTAAATAAAGATGAACTAAGACAATATCACGGGGATGAGCAGCAGCTCGCTGAGAACAGTATGCTTTATATGCAAAACTGGAAATCAACTGGTATTACTGATATTCAGCTTGCTATGCTTAAAATCTACTGTCAAAATGGTTGGAAATATAAAGAAGTGGCAGAAGTCAACAGCTTTGCCGCTGGATGTTTAAATGTCAACTTCAATGGTGGTATCACAATCGTACCGGAATCATTTAATTTACCGCAAAACTGCAATAATATTGAGCGTTTATCGCCAGTTCAATTGCAAAAAACTTTTAATGTGGTAATAGCAATGAATTCAATGGTTTCAACTAAATTCGGTAAAATGCTTAAGCATGTGACAACTTTAACTTATCGCTGATAACTTTTATGTGTTAGCGCTTTGATCTAAATTGACATAGAATTCAATTGTAATAAAAATCACAAAATATCAGAAAGGGTGATGTTACATTGAATTCTTTTTCAACTGATGTCGTAGTTGTTGGCTCAGGATCGGCTGGAATTTCAGCTTGTTTTGAACTTTATCAAAAGCATGTGCCATTTGTACTTTTAGAAAAAGGTAACAAAGTCGGAGGTGCCGGCAAATTTGGTGCTCATGGAGTTTTTGCTATTAATTCCACTGAACAAAAAAAGCTACACGTAAATTATGGCTATCGTGAAGCTTTTAACGGATTAACAGATTACAACCACTTCTTTGTTAATGGTGAACTATTGGCGCGATTTTTAAAAAAGTCAGGTTCCAATATCGATCGTTTAGCAGAAATGGGTTTACCGGTAACTGTGGAACAAAGCGAACAAAAAGCACACTTAAATGATCCACTGGTCTACCATAAATTTAATAATTTTAAAGAGAAAATGACTAACTGGGATAAATTACCGGATAAATTTACCGCAGCTGGCAATAAGGTAATGTTGGAAACTGCAGCTGTCGATCTGGAATATGATAATGGCTTAAAAGCAGTTATTGCTAAAAATAAAGATGGTGAAGAGATTAGAATTGCTGCTAAAAAAGTAATATTTGCTGATGGCGGCTATTGCGGCAGTCAGGAAATGATGACAGCCAATTTTTCAGATACTAACGCACTTTTGAACCTGGGAGAGCGCAAATCTACGGGTACGGGAATTAGATTAACGCATAAATTAGGTGCAGATTGTCGTCACCGCCCAGTTCTTTTTGCCCATGGCTGTGCACCAAGTATGAGTATTAATCCTATGAAAAGAGACAGTGCGGTTGAAACTCTAACCAATTTACCATTGCTGTGGCTGGATCAAACCGCTAATCGTTTTGTAAACGAGGATGTAGTTTATGATTTTGCTATGTGGGGCAATGCTGCCCATAACGTTAACGGTATGTACTACGTTTTACTGGACCAAAAGACTTTAGACACTTTTAAGCAAAAAGAGGTTAATCTTGAAGACACTTTTGAAAGACAGTTCTGTGACGTGGGGCAAACCCCAAGAACAACTGTGGGGCCTTTACCTAATATTCAAACAGACTTTGATAACACGGTTAAAACGGGTGAAGTAGTAAAAGCAGACAGCTTAAAGGAACTGGCCCAAAAGCTGCAATTGCCTTATATTTCCCTTGAAAGAAGTGTCAATTCTTATAACCAGGCCGTTAAGCAGAAAGAGGACGACACTTTCTTAAAGCCGGCTGCTGAATTATTGTTTGACGTTCAAGAAGGACCGTTTTACGCAATAATTGAGCACTGCGCAATTTTAGGAACATTAGACGGTGTCAATGTTGATCGTAACTGTCAGCCGGTAAAAGAAGATGGCACTCCACTTAAAGATTTATATATTGTTGGTAATAATGTTAACGGCTTATATTCTGATGGCTACCCGAGCTATGAAGGTATTGCTAACGGCTTTGCCTTTGTTTCCGGCTGGATTGCTGCAGAAGAAGCAATTAAGAGTTTAAATTAGGAGAAAAAGAAAAATGTTAGAAGGAAAAGTTGCTGTTGTTACTGGAGCTGCTCAAGGTATTGGCTATGCTATTAGTGAAGAATTTGCTAAGCAAGGTAGCGATGTCATTTTAACTGACTATAACAAGAAAGTGCTGGACGTTGCTGCTGAAATGAATGAAAAATATAACGGTAAGATTACCGGCTTGATTTTGAACGTCATGGATAAAGACAGTATTAAGAACGGGTTACAAACTATCGTTTCCGATTACGGTAAGATTGATTATGTAATGAATAACGCTGGCGGTGGCGTTTTGAAGCCATTTGCCGAACTGACTGATGAAGATTTTGATAATACGATTAATTTGGACTTGCGTGGGACCTTCTTATGTATGCGTGAGGAAATCAAACTGTTCTTAAAACAAGGCTATGGCTCAATCGTCAATACCAGTGCTTTAGGCAGCATTTATAATCCTGGTGGTATGGGCGCTTATAATGCAGCCAAAAATGGCATTATTGGTATGACTCAAGCTGCGGCGATTGATTATGCTGACAAAAATATTCGTGTTAATAGTGTTGCTCCCGGTCTAACTAAAACCCCACTTAACGAAGGCGGCTTTTTGGAGAAAGTTTTACCGACTGTACCAATGAAGAGGGCAGAAACCGCTGCTGAAGTTGCTAAAGTCTTTGTTTTTGTAGCTAGTGAAGCCACATTTATGACCGGTCAGACAATTCTAAGCGACGGCGGCGTTTCAGTCGGCCTGAAGTAGGGGAGAAAATTTATGTTTCCTAAAAATTCCGAATATAACCTAGTAATTGTTGGTGGCGGGCTTAGCGGTTTGGCAGCAGCTGTCAGTGCTGGCGAGCAGGGTATTAAGACCTTGGTAATTGAAAAAGGCAGGACACTTGGCGGTGACGGCAACTATGTTGAAGGCGCAATGGGAGTCGACAGCTTTTTGCAAAAAGAAAAAGGTATTAAGATTGATCCTACCAAATTGCTCCAAGATGAACTGAACTATTCCCACTATGAAGCTAGTGCCCCTCATTTGAGAAAATATATTAGTCAAAGTGGTTCAGTAATTGACTGGCTTCATTCCCTTGGAGTTGAGTATAGTAAAGTTGGTCCTCAAGGTAAAAGCTGGCCTACGATTCATACTTTTGCCGGTGGTGGTCATGCTGTGATAGCAAAGTTAATACCTCAGGCTAAAGCTTTTGGCGTGGAAATTGTGACTAGCATTAGTGCGCAAAAAATTTTACAACATAATGGTCATGTCAGTGGTCTAGTTATTAAAAATGAGGCTACAGGACAGTTTAGAGAATTAACTGCAACTAAAGTGATTTTAGCTACAGGTGGCTATGTGGATAATCCGGATTTGATTAAGAAACGGACTCCTGCAACTGAACGCTTGCTGTCAGTTAGTGATGGCAAATCTACCGGGGACGGCATGAAACTAGCATGGCAGGCTGGAGCTGAACACTATCAGATGGGCGCCATTCAATATGGTGGTGGTGCTATTTTGGATAAAACACGTCCACCTTTTGTTCATATGCCTGAACAATTGGCAGCAGCAGCGACTCAAGAGGCAATTTTATGGGTGAATGAGCAAGGTGAACGCTTTGTTAATGAAGATGTCAATGACAACATGTGTCATGCCGGCAGCGCTCTTTTAACCCAATCAAGAACCTTTTCAATCCTTAATCAAGAAACGGTTGACCATTTAACTAATGTCGGTCTTTACAAGGAAGTAGGCAATTCACCAGTTTCACCTGAAAAATTGGAGCATTTACAAGAAGAAATTACGCGTGACTTACAGAATGGTGATAAGTACCTGACTAAAGCAGATACTCTGGCTGAATTAGCAGAGAAATTGAATTTGCCCAATTTGCCGCAAACAATTGGGCGTTATAACGACTTAGTGGCTAAAGGAACCGATACCGACTTTGGTAAAGCTCCCGCATATATGACAGCTTTAAAAGATGGTCCATATTATGCAGTAGAATTGGGTATTGGTATGGCATGTGCAATTGGTGGTATTCGCGTTGATAATAACAATGCTGTTTTAAATTCATACGGTTATCCACTTACCGGAATTTATGCTGTTGGCAATGATGCTGCAGGGATGCTTGTTGGTGATACTTACGCTGTCACTTTACCAGGAAGTACAGCAGGTTATGCCGTATTTTCAGGTAGAAATGCCGTTCAAAGTATTACTAAAACCCGGTAAATATCAATGAATAGTGCTAAAAGAGTTTCCAATTCAAAAATTCGTATAGGTATCTTAGCGGTTAGTATGATTGGCATGGCATCTTTAGCTATTACTCCATCTTACGCTGCCATTGCTAAATTTTTTAGCCTTAACAATACTAGTGTACAAATGCTGACATCTTTACCAAATTTATTTATGATGCTTGCGGGAATAATCATTGGTAAATTAACAGCAAATAAAGTTAATTTAAAAGCGTTAACTCTTGTTTCAATTTTTTTGGTCACAATTGGTGGGTTATTGCCACTAATGTTGCACACGAATTTTGCGTTTTTACTTTTTTGTTCATGCTTAGTGGGCTTAGGTCAAGGAGCCTGCACCAATTTAACTCAAGTTTTAATCGCACAATTGCTGCCTCAAAGTGAACGTGAATCTACTATGGGGTTATCTACAACTTTTATTAATATTGGTGGCATGGTCTTTATCATGGGCGGAGGTCAACTGGCAGCTTCAAGCAGCTGGATTAATAATTACTGGATATACTTGTTTTCACTGCTAATACTGCTAATTGTATTTCTTCTTCTGCCCTTTGAAAACAGAACCGTTTCTCAGAATGACACTAAAGCAGGTAATACTAAAATTCATTTAAACAAATTCGTGTTTTATAGTGCCTTCTGGGCGTTTTTGATAATGTTACTTAATAATGTTTTAAATAATAATATCTCTTTGTTTGTAGTGAGAGAAAATCTTGGTGCCACTGCACAAGCAGCTCTAACATCCACCATTTCTCTTGTTGGTGGGATGATCTGCGGCTTATTTGTGGGTAAAATTGGCAAAAGGCTTCGCTACTCTTCAATTGCTCTTTCATTATGTTTGTATGGCATTGCATACTTATTAATTGGTCTGTTTCATTCTTTGTTAATTGTCTTTATTGGTAGTTTTATAGTAGGAGCAGCGATGAGTATTGCAATGGGACAATTTCCTTATTTGATTTCCTTAATTGTTGATGATAACAGTGTTTCTATGGCTTTGGGAATTTATGTTGCGATTTATTCGGTTGGTGGGGTCGTTAGTCCACTGATAATTAATCCTTTGACTAGTTTAGTCAGTCATTTAGGTTTTAACGTTTTCTCTCTAAGCGGTTTGCTGGCACTAATGCTAGCCGTAGTTTGTTTAGTGGTTAAATTTCAAAAGAATTTAGTTTTAGCTGTGAAAGAACAATAAAAAAGATAAATAAAAGTAGCCAATAGTTTATAGTGATGTGAATCACCAAATTTACCCTAAATTTTGGCGATATATAATTGCTATACTTTTTTTATTAAAGGATATATAATTAGGCCAAATAAAAATGAAAGGGCTTTAAAATTAAAGAAGGCGATAGTAATGACTAACTTTTTCAACGGCATAATATTCCAGAAAATTATGGGTGTCGTTTTGCTTTTGCTAGCTGGTTTTGAACTAGTATCTAGTTATAAATATACTAGAAGTATTCTCCAAAATGGGACTAGTAATGGCTTTTCAATTTTGGCAATTACTTTTGCTTTCTTTTTTGGGCTTGTTTTATTTTGTGGTGGAATTATTTGTTTGTTCTATCATTTTTAAATTTTGAATAGAAAAAAATTATAAGTTATTATCCACTTTAATTTAAAAACGTGGTAAAATCATTGTATAGTATAGTTATTAGTTTAAAAGAGGGTGTTAAAATGGCAAGTTTTTTAACGAGTGCAGCATTTTTAATGATTATCGCTGCGATTATGATGGCTTTAGGGTCTTATCAAGTAGTTAATAGTGTCGTTTATATCCACGGAATTTTACATAAGGGTACTAATAATGGCTTTATGCCTCTGGCAATGTGGACTTCTTTAGTTATTGGTTTATCATTGTTAATTGTTGGTATCGCTGCAATTGTTTTAGCTTTTAAAGGTTTTTAAATAAGGCTATAACAGTTATCATTGTGAAATTGAATAGATACAATTGAACTATATTATGTAATATACGTAGTCGGTAAGATATACCGACCACGTATATTTTATTTTCAGACAAAAAGTAAGCCTTCATTAAATTTTCTGAAAATAGTGGAAAAATTAATAGACTTATTAGTAAGCGCTATTTTAAAAGTGCTATAATAGAAGAAATAAATATTAGGATACATTTTAGGAGGAAATTATTATTATGGCAGAACAAACTATCATGCTTAATTGCAGCGCCGGAATGAGTACATCTTTATTGGTTACCAAAATGCAGCAAGCTGCAAAGGATCAAGGTATTGATGCAAATATTTTTGCATGCCCAGCTTCAGAAGCTTCGCAACATATTGAGCAAGATCATCCAGACTGCATTTTACTTGGACCACAAATTCGGTACATGGAAGATGACTTTAAGAATAAAGTAAAAGGTCAAGGAAAAGATGGTAACGATATTCCTCTTGGAGTTATTGATATGCGTTCATACGGCATGATGGACGGTAAAAAAGTATTGCAACAAGCTGAAGACTTGATTAACGGATAAGGGGATAACGATGGCAGAAAAACAAACACCAGAACAGAAAGAGCAAGAAACTTTAGAAGCAGCTATGGGCCTTATTGCCAATGGTGGTAATGCTAAAAGTCTTGCTTTTGAAGCTATCAGACTGGCTAAAAAAGGCGACATTGCAGGTGCTAGAGCTAAGTTAGCAGAATCCGATAAATCTCTTAATGAAGCACATAACTCTCAAACTGGAATGCTGACCAAAGAAGCTCAAGGAGACCATACAAAAGTTACTCTGCTTGTTGTTCATTCACAAGACCATTTGATGAATGCTATTACATTTAGAGATTTAGCTGGAGAAATGGTTGATCTTTATGAAAAGCTTTTTAATGCGAATGTATTAAAGAAAGAAGCAGACGAATAAACTTAATGAACAAAAGCAAATTGATGAATTTGTAAACGATACTGTTTTTGAAAAACAAGGCGCGGTTAATTAATCGTGATCAATTTTTGCATCATTGTCTTTATTAGGTAGGTTTTATAATTGTACTTTTTTACATTGCGCATTTTAGATCTATTATTTGGAGTGAAATATGAAACAAGTAAAAATAGGCAAAAGTGACGTTTATACCAGTAAGTTAGGTTTAGGGACGAATAAGGTCGGAGGACATAATCTGTTTAATAATTTAAACGAAAAAGATGGATATGACCTCCTGCGAGAAGCCTTTAATCTAGGAATTAATTTCTTGGACACAGCCTATGTCTATGGTCTTGGTAGATCAGAAGAAATTATTGGTGATGTTTTGCAAGATTATGATCGTTCGAAAGTTATAATTGCCACTAAAGCTGCCCAAGATAAGTCGCAGGATATGGCCATTAATAATAGTGCCGAGTTTATTAAAAAAGCAGTTGACGAAGCATTATCACGACTGAAGACCGATTACATTGATATTTTTTATTTGCATTTTCCGGATAAAGAAACGCCCAAAGACGAGGCAGTTGAAACTTTGTCTGATTTAAGAAAAGCTGGAAAAATAAGAGCAATTGGTGTTTCTAATTTTTCATTGGATCAAATTAAAGAAGCTAACAAAAACGGTAAAGTTGATATTGTTGAAGATCAATTCAGTTTGGTTCACCAATCTCCAGTTAAAGAAGAATTAAAGTATTTACAGGAAAATAATATTTCCTTTGTGCCATTTTTCCCACTGGCATCAGGACTGTTAACGGGTAAATATGCTTTAGCAGACTGGGACAAGTTTAAAAATAGTGATGGTGGTAAACTACTAGGTAATTTTGACAAGAAACAATATGATGAAGCAATTACAGGAATTGATGGGATTAGAAAGATTGCTGAAGATCATCAGGCAACTGTAACGCAAATTGTATTGGCATGGTATATGGCAAATCCTGCGATAAGTGTTGTGATTCCTGGAGCTCGTAATGCGGCTCAAGTTAGAAGTAACGCTGCAGCTTTAGAAGTTGAATTGTCTTCAAGTGAATATCAGCAAATTGATCACTTATTCAGTAGCTTTTGATAAGAATTAAGAATATAGTTTAATTTTTAAATGTTAAAATAAAAAAATACACGATTGCCAACAAATTGGCATCGTGTATTTTATTGTGCTTTACTATGAAATTAATCCAAATCTAGACCGTTTGAATTGATGACTTTTTTATACCAGTCGAATGAATCTTTACGTGAACGTTTCAAAGTACCTTCACCAGCATCATTCTTATCAACATAAATAAAGCCGTACCGTTTATCCATTTGACCAGTTCCAGCAGATACAAGATCGATTGGTCCCCATGGCAGATAGCCCATTAAGTCCACGCCATCAATTGCAACTGCTTTTTCCATTTCAGAAATGTGCTTTCTTAAATAGTCAACCCTGTAATCATCATGAATGGAGCCATCTGCTTCAACTTTATCATAAGCTCCTAAACCATTTTCAACGATAAACAAAGGTTTGTGATAACGATCAGTTAAGTGATTTAGAGCAATCCTTAATCCAGCTGGATCAATTTCCCAACCCCAATCACTTCTTTCTAAAGTTGGGTTTTGGGTTATTGCTTTAGATAAGTCGTTTAATTCGTCCGGCTTAACGTTTTTAGCTGAAACAGTAGTTGTTTGGTAGTAACTGAAAGCTACATAGTCAACAGTGCCTTCCTTCAAAACAATTCTGTCTTCATCAGTAATGTCAGGACGATAACCATTTCGTTTAATATATGCTTCAACTTCTTTAGGATATTCACCAAAGACATGAACATCAGAGAACCAGTCACGACGCTGTTCAAACTTATCAGCTAACAACACATCGTCTGAAGAAGGAGTTAGTGGTCTAACAGGTGAGTAATTAATCATACAACCAATTTGAAAATCAGGATTAATTTTATGTCCAACTTTAACAGCTAAAGCAGACGCTACTAACTCATAGTGGGCTGCTTGATACATAGCGGCTTCTTTTTCTTTGTCAGTCATGCCATTAAAAATTATTCCTGAATTTGTTGCCATTAAAAAGTCTTCGTTATAAGCAGACTGATTATCAATTTCATTGAAGGTCATCCAGTACTTTACTTTATTCTTGTAGCGCTTAAAGCAAACTGTTGCAAAGCGGACAAAGAAATCTATTAATTTGCGATTGGTAAAACCATGATATTTTTTCACTAAATTAAAGGGAATTTCAAAGTGAGATAAAGTAATTACCGGTTCAATACCATATTGGTGGCAGGTATCAAACAAGTCATCATAAAATTTTAAACCTGCTTCGTTAGGCTTTTCATCATCGCCGTTAGGAAAAATTCTGGTCCAGGCAATTGAAGTTCTAAAGGCTTTAAAACCCATTTCGGCCATTAATTTTATATCTTCTTGATAGTGGTGATAAAAATCAATAGCACTGTGGTTAGGATAGTTCTTGCCGGGAATAACCCCATCAGTAATTTCGCGAGGTTTAGTGGCAGAGCCAACAGTCATGACATCGGCAACTGACATCCCCTTGCCATCTTCGTTCCAGGCTCCTTCTAATTGATGAGCAGCAACGGCACCGCCCCATAAAAACCCTTCTGGCATTTTTGCTGAATACATTTTTATCTCCTTTTTAATATTTTTGTGATAGCGTTAACAGTTATATTTTATACAATTGCTACTTAATCTTCAAGTAACATTAACACTAGCTTTATTGCAAAAAATAAGGCTATAATTGTTAATATAATATCGTAAAGGACTGGAAAATATGACAAGCAAATCTTCTAATCAAAGTGATGTTGAGCGTAAAAAACATGAAGATAGTATCAAATATCTTTATTTTAGCCGCTATTTAATGGTTCGTTACAGCGTAGTCATCTTTCTCTTTGCCAATCTGTTTTGGTTGTTAATTTTAGTTGAATACCAGAAACTACCGGGAATAATTTTAGCTGGTTTAATGACTATTTTGTCCGGAATTGCTGCCATCGAACAGCTGACTAAAATGCATAACCGCAAGAGCGATGTACCAATTACCAGAATTTATTTATGGCTTCAAATTATCGGTAATATTTTGCTGGCTTGCAGCCTATTTCTACCTTTCAAAAAACAAATTCTGCCCTTTATTACTGATCAGAATTCAGTCTATTTTATGGTTGCGTTTCTGTTAGCGGGTATTTTGCTGGCTTATTTTTGTGAGCGCAGAATACATAATATTAATATCGGAAAAGATAAATATTTAAAGGCAATTAAAGCATTTAAAAATAATTAATGTTTGCATTTTATTTGAACACGCTTACAATAACTATTATAGTCAATTAAATATAGTTAACTAATAATAATTATATAGAGGGAGTAGTTTTTATGGCTGAATCAAATAAAAAACCAATAAAAGATCGAATTGCTGAAATGGCGGGCAAGTTTGCTGCCACGCGGTTCGTCAGGGCTATTATGGACGCTGGTTATAGTGTGATTTCATTTTCCATTATTGGGTCCATTTTCTTAATTTTGACAGTGTTGCCGAAAGCTATACCTGTTCCCGGATTTGCTGCTTGGTATGTGGGGACAATAGGACGTTTTACCAACCTGTTTCAGTCCGTTTACAACGCCACGATGGGTATTATTGCGCTGGTTTTCTCTGGTACTTTTGCTTATTCCTATACCAAGATTTATCGTGATGAAGAACACTTAAGTTTAATTCCTATTGATGGCTTAATGATGTTTTTAATGGGTTTCTTCATTACTGTTGCTGAATTAGTATGGAAAAACGGTAGAGTTGAATTTATAACTTTATTTACTAAAGATAAAATGATTGCTGGAGGTTACCAAGCTTCTCCATTAGCTGGTATTTACCGTATCGGTGCTGTCGGTATTTTTATCGGTCTGGTTGTAGCTTGGATAACGGTACAAATATACCGCTTTACTATTAAACATAACTGGCAAATAAAAATGCCGGATTCAGTACCATCAGGTGTTGCCAACTCCTTTAGTGCAATGATTCCAGGCTTTTGCGTTGCTGTAGTTATGTCAGCAATAAATATGGCTTTAGTTATGGCTGGGACTGACTTATTCAACGTTCTGTTTATTCCATTCTCATTTATTAGTGATATTGCTGATACTTGGTGGGGCTTTTTAATCATTCTGTTTCTTATTCACTTCTTATGGTGGTTTGGAATTCATGGTGCAACGATTATCAGCTCCTTCTATTCCCCAATTGTTTTAGCTAATATGCAAGCTAATGTTAATCAAGGTGCTCACCACGTTTTTGCGGGTGAAATCTTAAATGCCTTTGTTACAATTGGTGGTTCTGGTGCTACCTTGGGTGTCGCTATTTGGCTGGTATTACGGGCACGTTCAACACAATTAAAAGAACTAGGTAAAGTTGAAATTGTACCAGCTGTTTTCAATATTAACGAACCAATTCTTTTCGGCCTGCCAATTGTGTATAATATTGATTTGTTTATCCCATTTATTTGTGCACCCATGGCTTCAGGTCTGGTAGCTTATTTAGCAATTGCCGCAAAGATTGTTCCGGTCATCATAGTACAACAGCCTTGGCCAACACCTGTTGGTTTAGGTGGTTATCTTGCCACTACCAGTTGGCAAGGTGGCCTAGTTTCAATTATTTGTGCAATAGTAGCCTTTTTGATTTGGTACCCGTTCATTAAGCATTATGATAACGTTACTCTCAAGAATGAAAGGAAGAACGCAACTCCAGATGCCGCATAAATAATAGTTAGTCTTTAAAAATCTGTCTTGCAAAAGGCAGATTTTTTTGTTAATTGTTCATGTATGATTAACAAAATACTAAACAATATTTTAGTATTAAGAGCGCTTACTCGTTATAATAAAAGTGTAGTCGTATTATCTGATTGTGGAGGAATTTTTTATGAAATATCCAAAAACCAAAGAAGTTTTAAACCAATTGGTCGCTGATTTGACCCAATTACATATGGTTGTTCACCAACATCATTGGTATATGCGTGGTAACCGCTTTTTGAAATTACACCCATACTTAGACAAGGTAATGGATGAACTAGCTGACCAACTGGATGAAGTGTCTGAACGTTTAATTACCCTTGATGGTTCTCCAGTTTCAACTTTAAGTGAAATAGCAGCTAAAACAAAAATTCCTGATGAAAAGGGTAATTGGGATGAAACTATTGATGAGCGCTATGCAAAAATTATTGCTGATTACCATTATCTTGATCAACTTTATGAGGAAGGGATCAAGGTTAGTGATGAAGAGGGAGACTACTCAACTAATGATATGCTGACTGGCTTCCACTCAGATGTTGAAAAACGTATTTGGATGATGTCAGGCGAAATTAACAAAGCTCCTGAAATTGATCCCGAATAATTAAGTCAATTGCAAAAAGCAGTCTAGGACTGCTTTTTTTATATCTTCTTTTTCTGCTATAATGAAATTGAACTACTGGTTAATAATTTAATTTTAGAAAGCACAGATCATGGATAAAGAAGAACAGGATAGGTTGAAAAAACTGGCTGCAGTAAAGGCTGCTGCATTAGTTAAGCCGAAAATGAAATTGGGAGTCGGAACCGGCTCTACAGTCGCTTTTTTAATTGCTGAATTAGGCAGAAGAAAAAAAGAAGAAGGACTTGATCTAGCAGCAGTGGTGACAACTTCAAGTAGAAGTAAAAAGCAGCTGGAAAGCTATGGTTTCCATGTTGCTGAATTGGCAACTGTGGACCAACTTGACGTAACTATTGATGGGGCAGACAGAATAGCCGCTAATTTTGATGGCATCAAAGGTGGTGGCGGTGCCTTAACAATGGAAAAAAATGTTGCGATTAATTCACGACAAGTAGTTTGGATTGTGGATGAATCTAAAATGGTTGACCACCTTAGTGGTTTTCCATTACCAGTTGAAGTTTTGCCAATATCGTGTGAGCAAAATTTCAAACTTTTTCAGGCTGAAGGACTAAATCCCAAGTGGCGGATGAGTGGAAATAAGCGTTTTGTCACTCATTATGGCAATTATATTATTGATTTAAACATTGATCCTATTCCAGTTCCCAGCGGACTAGCTGATTACCTGGATCATACCGTTGGTGTGGTCGAGCATGGTCTTTTTTTAGGGATGTGCGATGAAGTTATTATTGCTCATGCTAATGGCAATATTGAAGACCGCAAAAAATAACTTTACGAGTTAGCCTAAGATTTTGTTTTTGGCTAACTTTTTTCAAAGAGCAACTGGAAGCTAAATTTGGTATCATATTGCTATAACCATTTTAAAAGAGGATTCTTATGTTAAAAAAACCTTTGATAATTAGTACCGATCCCGGAATTGATGATGTAGTAGCATTAACAACAGCCTTGTTTGCTCCTGAACTTGATGTGAAATTGATTGCTGCAACATGGGGCAATGTTCCGCTTAAAAACACTTTGGACAATACCTTAAAACTGGAAACTTTTTTGCAAACTAAAGTGCCAGTCGTGAGTGGAGCACAAAGACCATTGTTACGAGACCAAATTGATGCTTCTGATGTTCACGGCCAAAGTGGCCTAGCCGGTTTTGATTTTCCTGAACCTGATTACAGCTTATTAAAACCAGGTTTAGCTGCAGAAACAATTCACAAGGTGGTTGCTAATAGCAGCGAGAAGGTAACTTTAATGCAAATCGGTCCAGCGACTGATTTTGCGCTTTATTTTAGGCAGTTCCCTGAAGATTTACCTAAAATTGAGCAACTAGTAATTATGGGTGGTGCAATTGGTCGTGGCAATTGGGGGCCGTATGCGGAATATAATGTTGCGGGTGACCCTGAAGCAGCACAAATTGTTTTTGCAAGTGGCATAAAAATTTTATTGGCGCCACTGGAATTAGGTCATCAAGCTTATATTACTCCGGAAGTCTTAATGCAAATTAAGAAAATAGGCAGAACTGGTAATATGCTTTACCATATTATGGATAAATTGCAAGATCACACTAGAACTAATGGTCGAGAAGTATACGATGCGTTGGCATCTGGAATGTTGGTAAAACCGGAAATGTACACTTTTAAACCGGCTTATGTCGTGGTCGATACTAAAAGCCCTAGTGCTTATGGCGCATCAATGATTGATTTTGACAACTTTTTTGGTCAACCAGCAAATGTTCAAGTTGGTGTAGAAATTGACCGTAGACAATTTTCTGAGTGGTTAATTTCCGCTATCAAGGAAATAAATAATTGAGGTAGATAATGGCAGATTTCGTTTATCGTACTGTGATGCGCGATATCAAACAAAATATTTTGGATAACAAATATGAAGGAATGCGTCTTCCAGACGAGCGTAGTCTAGCTGAATACTATCAAGTAAGTCGCTCATCAATGAAAAGGGCAATGGAGCTGCTTTCTCAACAAGGGATTGTTTTTAAAAAAAGGGGTAGTGGTACTTTCATCAATCCCCTATATTTAAAGAACCAATCATTGTTTCGTTATGAAGGATCAAATTTAGGGTTGACCGATAGCCTTAAAGTTCCAGGTAAAAAGCAGGGTATTAAGCTGCTTTCTTTTAATGTGATTAAAACACCCGCTGGAATAGCTCAAGACTTGTTTCTTAAAGAAAATGACTTTGTTTACCAATTTAAAAGACTTCGTTTTTTGGATGAACAGCCCTTTTTGATAGAAACTGGCTATGTACCTATTAAAATAGTTCCTGAGCTTAAACCTGAGCACTTAAAAAAGTCCCTTTTTAATTACTTAGAGGATTCACAAAATAAGGTAGTCACTAAAGCCTTTCTTAACATCACCGTTGATCCATCTGATAGGGATGATCAAGCAAGGCTTAATTTGAAGTCTACTGAACCAGTTGGAGTAATGGAAGGTATTTTCTTTTTAGATGATGGTACTCCATTTGAAGTGTCAACTATGCGTATTCATTATCAATACATGCGCTTTAATACTTTTGTTAATTTGAATAAATAAAAAACAGGCGAAAGCCTGTTTTTTTGGATACATTCTATATAAAAAAGGAAATCAAACATTGCTAAATTGTTGCATATCCGTGAGCCGTCCAGTATAAACAAAATTTAAGTTAATCTTTTTGGTTTTGTCACTTAAATCCTGTAGAAGTTTATGCTGCATAGTTGTTAAATGCAAATGCTGCAGCACAACAGAAGCTTGAATGTACAATACTAATTTGCCAGCATAATCTAATGGATGGTCTTGATTGTCAAATTTGCGCATGACCATACCAATGGCGTCACGAATTTGCTTATATTTATTGATATTCAATTCATTATATATATTAGAGTAAAAACTCTGATAAAACTGCTCTAAATCCTGATAAACTTCTTCGATTAGTTGTTGCTGCTTTTTTGAAAACAAACTACCAAAAAAGTTACGCATAACCTCACTTCCTTAAAACCGAAATGATTTGGGTCTTCGGCGAAAAATTTTTCTGAAATTTTTCTGGCAAAGGCAAATCTGTGATCAAAACGTCAATTTCATTAAGTGGAATTGACATGTAAGGAGAAGAATTTTCACTATCAAACTTATATTTTTCTGCAACAACAATAACTTGCTTTGCTCTGGAACACGCGGTTTTAATTAACTCCGAATCACTCATTTTTGCTGAATAAATACCGTCATCTTTAACGTTGGAGGTGCCAATGAAAGCAGTATTAAAACTTATCCTATGTAAAAGATCAAGTGAAGTTACAGAATAATTAAACCTATGCTCTTTATCAATTTTTCCTCCCAGCAGTCTTACACTTGGTAATTTTGTTTGCATCAATGCTAGTGAGTTGTCAATTGAATTAGTGACTATTTGCAAATCTGTACCACAAATTAATTCACACAATTTTTTAAGAGTAGTTGAGGGACCAATAAAATCGCACTGGTTAGGATGTACAAAACGTCTAGCCATCTGGGCCATTTTAATTTTAATAGGTGAATCGATTTGGTTTCTGGTAAGAAAATTAGGCACCTCATTTTCATCAATAGCAATTAATCCGCCATGAACTCTGATTGCTTGTCCAGTTGTGGTTAATCGAACCACGTCTCGACGAGCAGTGTCAAAAGAAATATTGAAATAGTGTGCTAAGCTGCGAGTTCGTAAATGTTTTTCATTTTTAAGCATTTGCTTGATTTTTAATAGACGGTCTTCCTGTGACATCATACTTCTCCTCTAAATAAATTAACACTACAGCGAATATTGTTTAACTACTTTTTCAGCATTTAGCAATAAAAATAAGCACTTATCAGTATTTGAGCATAAATATGCTGATCTGTAAATAAAAAGTAGAGGAATAATAGTGTTTTTCCTCTACTGACTTTAAACAAACACGTTTTTATAAAATTGGGACGAACCAATTTTCAAAATGGTTGAACTTTTATCAAAAATTGCTATAATATGTTTATAAAATGAAATTAAGCTAAACAACTAAGGGAGAATTAAAATGGCAGTTGATTATGATTCAAAAGAATTCCTTAAAAGCGTTGACGCTCATTGGCGGGCTGCAAATTATTTATCAGTCGGTCAGCTTTTCTTAATGAGCAATCCATTATTAAAACATGATTTAAAAGCAAGTGAGGTAAAACCTAAGCCAATTGGTCACTGGGGTACTATTTCACCGCAAAACTTTATTTATGCCCATTTAAACAGAGTTATTAAGAAGTATGGCTTGAATATGTTCTATATTGAAGGCTCAGGTCATGGTGGTCAGGTTATGGTTTCAAACTCGTATCTTGATGGTTCATATAGTGAACTTTATCCTGAAATTCAACAAGACGAAAAGGGCATGGCTAAGCTCTTTAAACGCTTTAGTTTTCCGGGTGGCTCCGCTTCGCACGCCGCACCTGAAACTCCAGGATCAATGCATGAAGGTGGAGAATTAGGTTACTCACTTTCCCATGGTACTGGTGCCATATTAGATAATCCTGATGTGATTGCAGCTGTGGAAATCGGTGATGGAGAAGCTGAAACTGGTCCGCTTGCAGCAAGCTGGTTCAGTGATAAATTTATTAACCCTATTAAAGATGGTGCTGTGCTGCCGATCTTGCAAATTAATGGTTTTAAGATTTCTAATCCAACGATCGTTTCCAGAATGTCAGACGAAGAACTGACCAAATACTTTGAAGGTATGGGCTGGCATCCTTATATTATTTCCGCATATAATGGCGGCGAATTTGACGGTTATAAAGACCATATGCAAATTCACGCAGAAATGGCCAAATTAATGGATACTGTCATTGAAGAGATTAAAGCAATCCAAAAGAATGCACGTGAAAACAATGATTTAACCTTACCTCACTGGCCAATGATTATTTTCCGCGTGCCTAAGGGTTGGACTGGTCCCAAGAAAGATCTTGACGGTAATCCAATTGAAAACTCCTTTAGAGCACACCAAATTCCAATTCCAGTTGCTCAAGATGATATGGAACACAAAGATATGCTCGTTGACTGGCTTAAGAGCTATAAACCGGAAGAACTATTTGATGAAAATGGTACACCAACTGCAGTGGTAACAGCGGATAATGTTGCTGGTGATAGTCGAATGGCTATGAACCCAATCACTAATGCTGGTGGTGAAAAAGCTAAGCGCCTTAGCTTGCCTGATTATCGCAAGTACGCTTTGAAATTTGATCAACCAGGTTCTATTGAAGCTGAGGATATGACCGAATGGGCTAAGTACTTAAATGAAATCGCTGAACTTAATCCAAATACTTTCCGTGGCTTTGGACCAGATGAGACCAAGTCTAACCGCTTGTTTAAGTTCATTGATGAGCAAAAACGGCAATGGGAAAGCTCTGTTCATACTCCTAATGATGAAAACTTGGCACCAAGCGGGCGTTTAATCGATTCTCAATTATCAGAACACCAGGACGAGGGCTGGCTTGAAGGTTATGTTTTATCAGGTCGTCATGGCTTCTTTGCTACCTACGAATCATTTGGCCGGGTTGTAGATTCAATGCTGACCCAGCATATGAAGTGGTTAAGAAAAGCTAAGGAACAATATTGGCGTAAGGATTACCCCTCACTTAACTTTATTGCAACTTCAACTGTGTTCCAGCAAGACCATAACGGTTATACCCACCAAGACCCAGGTGTATTGACTCACATGTATGAAAAGAATCGTCCTGATTTAGTTCATGAGTATCTGCCTGCCGATACTAACTCATTGTTGGCAATTTCCCAAAAAGCTTTCACTGATCGTGAATGTATTAATATTTTGGTAACTTCTAAGCAAGAAAGACCACAATGGTTCTCAATTGATGAAGCAACTCGTATTGCAAATCACGGCTTATCTTACATTGATTGGGCTTCAACTGACCATAATGCTAAACCTGATGTTGTGTTTGCTTCAACTGAAACTGAACCAACAATGGAATCTCTTGCCGCAATCGATATTTTGCACAAGAATTTCCCTGACCTGAAAATTCGTTACATCAATGTTATTGATGTTATGAAGCTAATGAATACCAAAGATAATCCAGAAGCAATTTCAGATGAGGAATTTGAGCAATTGTTCCCAAGCGATGTGCCAGTGATTTTTGCCTGGCACGGTTACAAAGCTATGATGCAGTCTATCTGGTTCGGCCGCAAACGCAGTAACGTTCATATTCACTGCTATGAAGAAGAAGGCGACATTACCACACCGTTTGATATGCGGGTAGTTAACGAACTTGATCGCTTCCATTTGGCTAAAGATGCCATTTTAAGTGTTCCTCGTTACGCTGAAAAGAGTGCCGGCTTTGTAGCAGAAATGGACAGATTACTTGCTAAGCATCACCAATACATTCGTGATAATGGTAAAGATATGCCTGAAGTTACAGAATGGCAATGGACTGGTCTTAATTAACAAAAATATCGGGCGCAGACAGTTTCTAAGTAATAGAAACTGTTTTTTGCTTTAGCTAATTTTAATAGTCTTATTCTTGTTAAAAATAAAAAATTTATTTATAATAAATATCATCATGAGGGAGTAACAGCAATTACTTGCGATAAGCCCAACACCCGAAGGAATACTTCTGGACTTATCTTAAATAGTGAGACTTGTGTGTGTTAAACATATGGGTCTCTTTTTTGTTAGTAGGAGGTAACAATGCCCCAGAAATTTTATAACCAAAAGATTGAAAATGTAGCTCAGGAGTTGTCAACATCAACTAGTCAAGGTTTGCAGACCAGTCAGATTAGTGCCTTGCGTGCAAAATACGGCACTAATAGTTTGGCCAGTAAAAAGAAAACCAGTATTTGGCAACGTTTTTTAGCGCAATTCAAAGACTTCATGATCATCGTTTTGATAGTTGCAGCGCTACTTTCAGGTTTTGTCGCACAAGAATGGACAGATGCTGCAATAATTATGATTGTGGTTATTTTGAACGCGGTTCTAGGTGTCTTCCAAGAAACACGCTCAGAAGAAGCAATTAACGCATTAAAGAAAATGGCTACTCCCAATGCTCATGTTCGGCGAGATGGTCAGATTGTTGAAATTCCCAGTCCAGAATTACTGCCAGGTGATGTTGTTTTACTTGAGGCAGGCGATGTGGTTCCCGCGGATTTGCGTTTAACTGTTACTAAGAGCCTTAAAATTGAAGAATCTGCTTTAACCGGTGAATCAGTTCCAGTTGACAAAAATGTCGAGCCTATTAATGACGAAAAGGTGGCACTGGCAGACCAAGATAATATGGCTTTTGCCAATACCAATGTGACCTATGGTCGCGGTGAAGGTATAGTTACTGAAACGGGAATGAACACTGAAGTCGGTAAAATTGCCACAATGCTTAATAATACCGATGAAACGGATACACCTTTAAAGCGCAACCTTAACCAGTTGGGTAAGACACTGACGATCATGATTCTGCTAATTTGTGCTGTGGTATTCGTAGTAGGCTTTTTTACCAAAAAGGGAACAGAACCAACAGATAAATTAGCAATTGATATGTTCTTAGTTGCCGTGTCACTTGCAGTTGCAGCTATTCCAGAAGGACTGCCGGCCATTGTTACTATTATTTTGGCATTAGGCACGCAGGTAATGGCGAAACATAATTCTATTGTGCGCAAGTTACCTGCAGTTGAAACCTTGGGCGCAACAGACATCATTTGTTCCGACAAAACTGGTACCTTAACCCAAAATAAAATGACAGTTGAGCAGATTTATTATGATAATCAAGCACATAAATCTTCCAGCAGTATTAGTCATGATAATCATGCTTTAATGGCGATGGTTTTAGCTAATGATTCTAAACTTGATGAAAGTAATCAGTTGCTGGGTGATCCTACCGAAACTGCCCTAATTCAATACGCTCTTGATCAAAAGATCGATGTGCATAACCTACTTGCAAGTCATAAAAGACTGCAGGAAGTACCGTTTGATTCTGGCCGTAAACTGATGAGCACCGTCAATGAAGACAATGGAAATTACTTTGTAGCAGTTAAAGGAGCACCGGATCAGCTGCTGAAACGAGTAACGCAGATTGAACTAGATGGCAAAGTTAGTGCAATTAGTGAAAAGCAAAAAGACGAAATTATGCTTGCTAATCAAAATATGGCTAAAAATGCGCTGCGAGTTCTGGGCCTAGCCTATAAACCTATTGCAAAGCTATACGATGATCCTTCAACTGACAATGTTGAACAAGATTTAATTTTTGCAGGTTTAGTGGGGATGATCGATCCGGAACGGCCAGAAGCCAAAAAGGCCATTGTTGAAGCCCATAATGCCGGAATTAGGACCGTTATGATTACAGGTGACTTTCAGGTAACTGCACAGGCGATTGCGGAAAGATTAGGGATTTTAAAACCGGGCGAAGATGAACGAGTTGTTACCGGTGCACAACTGGATGAATTTAGTGATGAATATCTGGAAAAGCACGTAACAGATTTTAACGTTTATGCCAGAGTTTCACCCGAACATAAAGTCCGTATTGTCAAGGCTTGGCAGGCACAAGGCAAAATTGTGGCTATGACAGGCGATGGCGTTAATGACGCTCCTAGTTTGAAGCAGGCTGATATTGGGATAGGTATGGGGATTACCGGTACCGAAGTTTCAAAAGGGGCCAGTGATATGGTTTTGGCAGATGATAACTTTGCTACGATCGTTGAAGCCGTTAAACAAGGACGTAAAGTCTTTAGCAATATCCAAAAGGCCATCCTTTACTTGATGAGTTGTAACGTTGGTGAAGTTCTAACTGTGTTCATGATGACCATGCTGGGCTGGGATATCTTAGCTCCTGTTCAGTTATTGTGGATTAACTTAGTTACGGACACGCTGCCGGCTATTGCTCTAGGTCTTGAACCAGTTGAAAAAGGTATCATGAAGCGGACACCACGGGGTAAAAAATCAAACTTCTTCAGTGGTGGAGTCGCAAGCTCGATTGTTTACCAGGGAATTTTAGAAGGTGCTATTGTTTTAACTACTTATCAGTTAGGATTAAATTTTGGCCCTCATATGAATGAAGCTAACTTACAACATGGTGATGCATTAACTATGGCCTTTCTTACGCTAGGCTTAATTCAACTGTTTCATGCTTTCAATTCTAAGTATATTCACCAGTCTATCTTTTCAAGAAGAACATTTGCCAATAAATGGTTTAACTGGGCAATATTAATTTCTGCCGTGGTAATGGCGGCAGTAGAGTTGCCATTTATGACAAAATTCTTTGATGTCACAGAATTGAATTCCACACAATGGTTGATAGTTTTAGGTGCCGGAATTTGTATGATCGTGATAGTTGAAATTGTCAAAGCATGTCAACGTCTAGTGGGCAAAAAATAAAAAGCTAACTATAATAAAAAAGCTCCGTAATCTTAATTTAGATTGCGGAACTTTTTTAGTTTATTTTGAAACAAGATCAGCTATTTTTTGTAAATATTCAGCATCAATTTGGTCAAATCTATTGAAACTATTGCTGTCAAGGTCAAGAACTGCAAGTAAGCTGTTATTTTTGATAAGCGGAACGACAATTTCAGAATTTGTAGCCGCATCACACGCAATATGACCGGAAAATTCGTGAACATTGGGCACAATTTGAATTTGCTGAGTTTTGGCAGCTACACCGCAAACTCCCTTTCCGATTGGAATATGCATGCAAGCAATAGGTCCCTGAAATGGTCCTAAAATTAATTCTTTATCTTTAAAACGATAGAAACCTGCATAACTAACATCAGGTAAGCTATTGTAAAGCAGCGAACTGATGTTACTCATATTGGCAATTAAATCATGCTCATTTTGGAGCAAATTATCAGCCTGTTTCAAAATTAACTTGTAATCTTTTATTTTATCCATAAGTATTCTCCTAATGAAAGTGTAAGCTAGTTTAGCTCTTTTTAAAAGTGCCAATCTGTAATTCAAAATAAATTTCTCACAGATATTTTTAATGATAATTGCTTTTTTTGACAAAAAAATATTAGTATTGAACATACAATATAGCCATCATTATTTATTGTTTGCTTATATGGCAGGCACTAACAGACTTTTAGTTTGACGTGAATCAAACAGAGCTTTGTCTAAATTTTTATTAAAAAAACTGTATCACTTTTAAAATTCTTAACCGTTATAGTAAAATAGAAACTACAACTTATTATTTCATGCATTGATTATGAAAGGGGCGATGACAATGTCGATGATAGAGTTCCATAACGTGCAAAAATTTTATGGCCATTTTCATGCACTGCACGACATTAATTTACAGATTGATCAAGGTGAAACGGTGGTTCTGATCGGGCCATCCGGTTCTGGTAAAAGTACACTTGTACGGACCGTTAATGGACTTGAATCAATCCAGAAGGGTAAGTTGGTAGTTAACGGTCACGATCTTTCTGACCCAAAGACTAATCTCAATATTTTACGTAGTGATGTTGGGATGGTTTTCCAGCACTTTAATTTGTACAAGAATAAAGACGTATTGGAAAATATTATGCTGGCACCTAGAATAGTAAGTCATATTCCTGAAGAGGAAAATAAAAAACAGGCGTTAGACTTGCTCGATATGGTTGGGTTACGCAAATGGGCACATAATATGCCTTCACAGATTTCTGGTGGTCAAAAGCAGCGTGTTGCAATAGCACGAACTCTGGCAATGAAGCCAAAGCTTATCTTATATGATGAACCAACTTCTGCTCTTGATCCGGAAATGATTGATGATGTTTTACAAGTTATGAAGAAAGTTACCAACGAAAGTGGTATGACTTCATTAATCGTTACTCACGAAATGGGCTTTGCCAAAGAGGTGGCTAATAGAGTTATCTTCATGGATCAGGGTCGGATTGTTGAGGATGATGATAGCGAGAGCTTCTTTAAACAGCCAAAGACGGAGCGGGCACAACAATTTTTGAGTAAAATTATTTCTCACTAAGGAGGCCAATTATGAAAAAGAAATTTTGGCTACTTCCTTTATTGGCATGTATTTTAATGTTAACCGGCTGTGGTAAAAGCGTTAATGATCAATCCGTTTTAAAAAATGCTAAGCAATCTAATACGATTGTTTGGGGTGTTAAAGGTGACGTTAAGCTTTTCGGCTTAATCGATGTTCGTGATGGCCAGCAAAAAGGTTTTGACGTTGATATGGCTAAACATATTACGAAGCATATTTTAGGTCCTCAGGGTAAGGCAGAATTTGTCACTACAACCTCTCAATCCAGAATTCCACTTTTGAAGAATGGTAACGTGGATGCGGTAATTGCTACTATGTCGATTACGCCAGAGCGTAAAAAGATTATTTCTTTTTCAAAGTCATACTTTGATGCTGGTCAATCTCTGTTAGTTCCTAAAAACTCTTCAATTAAGAGTACCAAGGATTTAAATGGTAAGACAGTTATCGGTGTTGTGGGTGCCAACTCGGTTGCAAACATAAAAAAGGTAGCTCCCAAAGCTAAAGTGATTGAATTGCAGGATTATGCCCAAGCAATGAATGCATTGAAGTCACATCAAGGAGATGCTCTTACTACTGATAACGGAATTTTATTTGGTTTGGCAGTGCAGAACCCGGGCTACGAAGTTCGTGGTGGCACTTTTACTGTTGAACCTTACGGTGTTGCGGTTAATAAGGGACAAACCTCATTTACTGAAGCTGTAGACAAGGCAGTACTTGAAATGCAGCGTAACGGTGAATATAATCGCTTAATTAAAAAGTGGTTTGGCGACGTTCCAGGATTTAAGTATAAGGAGCTGTATCGCCGATGATTAATATTTTTTCAAAATTCAGCAGCCAGCTATTTGTAGGCTTAGGCTGGACAGTATTATCTAGTGTAATTGCTCTATTTTTCAGTTTAATAATTGGAACAATTTTTGCAATTATGGAAGTTCTTCCAAGTAAAGTAATGCGTGTAATTGGCCATGCATATGTAGAAATTATGCGTAACATTCCTTTGCTTGTAATCACTATGTTTTTCTATCTAGTAATTCCGATGTATGTTGTCAAAATCAATGGCTTTACTGCAGGAACTATTGGCTTAACACTCTATACTTCTGCCTTTATTGCGGAGACAATTCGTTCAGGTATTCAATCGGTCTCTAACGGGCAAATGGAGGGAGCCAGATCAACCGGTATGACCTATTGGCAGGCAATGCGTTACATTATTTTGCCTCAGGCATTTAAAATAGTAATTCCGCCTTTAGGTAATCAATTCGTTAACTTAGTTAAAAACTCTTCAGTTTTAGCCTTTGTTGCAGGGTTTGATTTGATGTACCAGGCAAACTCAATTGCGTCTACTACTTTTGACACCATTAACAGTTATTTAGTTGTAGGTGTTTTATACCTGATCGTTACTTTGCCAATTAGCTACTACATGCGACACTTAGAAAAGAAATTAGGTTAGAAGGAGGTATTAGAAAATGCAAAATTGGATTAATGCCTTTTCATGGCTTAATGTGCGCTTTTTGTTAATGGGCCTCTGGGTAACTATTTATATTTCAGTAATTTCAGTTATCTTAAGTTTCATTTTTGGCTCAATTTTAGGCATAATCAGGTATTCTAAAATAAAGTATGTTTCACAGATTGTTGGTTTTGTAATTGATATTATTCGTAATATTCCGTTACTTCTAATTATCTTCTTTACTTACTTTGGACTACCTAACTTTGGCTTAAGACCAGAAACAATTCCAGCAGCGATAATCGCCATGACTGTTTTCGAATCGAGTATGATTGCTGAAATTGTACGTTCGGGTATTCAGTCTGTTTCTGTTGGTCAAATGGAAGGGGCACGGTCTACAGGGATGTCATTTGTACAAGCACTATGGCATGTTGTTTTGCCACAAGCTTACAAGAATATGGTTCCTGCAATTATTAGTCAGTTTGTTTCCCTCATTAAGGATACATCTCTAGCAACGATTATTGTTGTTCCTGAAATGATGCAACATGCACAAGTTATTTACGGACAAAATGCAAACTATATCTTACCAATGTTTGCTGCACTTGCAGTTTTATATTTTGCTGTTTGTTTTACATTATCAATTATTGGTAATGTGATTGGTAAGCACTTGTCTTAAAGGAAAATCGTTTTATTATTTAAAGCATTTCACTAATTGTGAGGTGCTTTTTTTAGTATTTAAGAAGCTGCTAGAAATATTTATTATTAGATAATCATATATGTTAAAATACTATAAAGATAAAAACTAAATTTAAAAGGGAGAACTTATGCCTCGTCCTAAAACCAAACAAGAATTAATAGATGCAAGTAATGCATCTTACCAAAAGATTGTTGCTTTGATTTCTAAGTTGCCGGAAGATGCTCGCACAGGTAGCTTCAACTTTGATACTAGTAAATTAAAAGAAGCCCATTGGAAAAGAGATCGCAATGTTCGTGACGTGTTGATTCATTTATATGAATGGCAGAGATTATTACTGGAATGGGTTAAAAACAATCAGGCCGGTCATGCACAAGAATTTTTACCAGAAGGGTACAATTGGCGCAATTATGGTGAAATGAATCAGCAATTTTGGGAAAAGCACCAAGCTACTGCGCTAGATGAAGCTGAAAAATTATTGGCAGAAAGTCATAAGCAAACAATGGCATTGCTTGATACTTTTACTGACGATCAACTTTTTCAAAAGAATGTATTTTCCTGGACAGGAACAAACGCTTTAGGTACGTACTTTATTGCAAATACTTCCAGTCATTATGAGTGGGCGCTGAAAAAATTGCGTAAATATCAAAGATCATTGAAATAAATGTAACTAAAAGCATAAAGATTAGCATTGCTCTGAAAGTACTGACCATTTTTTTAATGTTCATTGTTTTACCCTTACTTTTATTATTTGCAGCAGTAGAAATTAATATTTGCTTTAATGTTTTACAAAATAAAAAATGATAGCTGGAACTACGTTCAACGGCTATCATTTTTTTGTTAGTCAATAATTATTTTTACTTTGTTACTAATAATAAAACTAGGAAAGCTAATGTATCGAACAAGAAATGGACTAAGAAGCTTACCCAGATATTGTGGGTTTTGATAAAAGCCCAGTTTAAAACCAGACGTGTAAATGCTAATCCTAAAATAACATAACCCAAATTGTAATCATAAGTTGACAAATGAAGTAAAGCAAATATTAAAGCTGAAGCAATATTGCCCCAGAAAAGCGGGAGTGGCATGTGCATAGAATCAGCTAATTGGGTCACAGCTAACAGTGGCATAATTGCTAAAAACTCTTCACCTAATATTTGAATCGCACTGCTGAAGCGTTGATAAATGAAAATGAGCCAAACGTGGGGTGTACTCATAGTTAATCCTGCGGCTGCATTGCCGGAAACAGCACCAAACAACTTCTGAGAAATCGCTCCTGAAACAACGGATACGAAATAAGCTAAAATGAAAAAGACTAGCACCCACAGCCATTCTTTGGCACGAGGAGTATGAAATAATTGCTGCCATTTACTCCCAGTAGCAATTTGCACTCCAATTATTTGAATTATCAGAAAGACAGTTACTATTAAGATTTGAAAGCCTGCTGCTATTAAAGTGGGATGATTTTCGTCGAAAATTAGAGAATCCGGGATTTGCACACCTGGCATAATCAAACAGCAGTATGCTATTAAATTTGAGAGCAATATTATCAGCCATTTTTTACCAGATAATTTATATGAACTATTTGAATTGTTAACCATGTTTATTCTTCCTTTTGTTTTTGATTTTATATTGTTATTTTGCAAAAGACAATTTGCTGGCTTGTGAAAGCATCACAAAGTAAATTTAATTTTTAGCTAAATTGCCTTGCGTTAAAATTCAAAAATAACCTATAAATTAATAAACTTTCTGGCTAAGTGCTACAATTATCTTTGGAAGCTAACAGTATTTTTATTTGTTTTATATTAAATTTAAAACCAGCAGTCATCAACTTTATATCTCAAAATATATTTATTTAACTAATTAAGAAGGTTCATTATATGAAAAAAGTCACAATTAATAATCAAGTATTACCAGCGCTGGGAATAGGTACTTGGGAAATAGGAGATGATCCTAAACTTCGAGATGAAGAAATAGCAGCAATTAGAGCCGGTCTTGATGCAGGCTTAAGTGTGATTGACACCGCTGAAATGTACGGAAATGGTCGCTCTGAAGAGTTGGTGGGGGAAGCCATTAAACCATATCAACGCGCAAAAATCTTCTTGATTTCTAAAGTTTTACCGCAAAATGCGTCTAGATCAAAAATGCGGCAAAGTTTGCAAAACAGTTTGCAAAGGCTCCAAACTGATTATCTGGATTTATATCTATATCATTGGCGGGGAATGGTACCTTTATCTGAGACCGTTTCTGAATTGCAAGCTTTACAAAATGAGGGACTAATTCGCTCTTGGGGCGTATCGAACTTTGATATAGACGATATGGAAGAATTATGGCAACTGCCGGAAGGCCAAAATTGTGTAGTTAATGAGGACTTATATAATTTAGAAACCAGGGGAATTGAATATAGTCTTTTACCTTGGCAAAGAGAGCATCACGTTCCACTAATTGCTTATAGTCCTTTAGGACGTGGACCAAAAATGGGCAGTACAATGATGAAAAATGAGGCAGTTTTACAAGTTGCTGAGAAACACGAGGCAAGTGCTTATCAAATTTTACTTGCCTGGGTAATGCAACAGCCCGATGTTTTGGCAATACCAAAGAGCAGTAGCTCAAAGCATTTATTATCTAATCTGAAAGCGTTAGATATTGAGCTAACCCCAGAAGACTTGCAAATTTTAGAAAAGGCATATCCTAAGCCTGAACACAAAGAGCCCCTGGCAATTTATTAAAACGAGTTTCGACAGTTCTTTTAAACACTAATCATTAAAAAACTAAAAAATAAAGTAAAAAAGCTTGAGTTATCTCAGGCTTTTTCTGTACCCTTATACTAGGTAATAAATTGGGAAGTTAAATAATGAAAAGTTTTTTATTTCGTTTATATTTGTTGGCAATGAAAATGATTGCTCGTTTTTCACCAATACAAAACAATAAAGTGGTTGTTCTTAATGGTGCAGGTCGTTCTGGCTCCAATGGCTATCTGTTTGGTAAATATTTACAAAAAAGCCATCCCGAATATGAGGTTACTATTGTAGAACCTTGGCCATCGTCACATTTGCCACTTAAAACTTGGCGAAAAATTGGGGCAGCGAAATTTGTGTTCACCACACATCAGCCGTTCAAAGTTCATGCCAGGCAGGTTAATATCCAATTTTGGCATGGTATACCACTTAAACGCATGGGCTTCATGGCTAATAATACTAGTTCCAAGGTTGACCAGCGCAATGCTAAGTTGTGGCAAAAGAATGCTGATATAGTTTGCTCAAGCAGCGATTTATATGAAAGCTTAATGAGTGCCTGCTGCGGAATTGAATCTAATAAGTATCACAAAGCGGGTTTTCCTCGTATTGATGCTTTGAAAAACCCAGTTATTAGTAAAAAACAGCTACTTGGTGATTTATTTAAAACCGAGGATAATGAGGCGCAAATTGGTATTTATATGCCAACATTTCGTTATGAAATGGAAGACAACCAAATTATGGACCAGGTTCAACAGGGTAATTTTTTAACTCTGTTTGATTTTAACATTGAGCAGTTAAATAATTCATTAAAAAAGAATCACCAATATTTAGTAGTGAAGCTGCATCCTTATGAAATGAAACTTTTTAAGCATTTGCAGAGTGATTATTCTAATATTGCCTTTCTTAATAATGATTATTTATATCAGCAAGATATTGACCTTTATGAGCTTTTGGGTAATACTGCTTTTCTGATTACAGATTTTTCCTCAATTTATTTTGATTATTTAAATATTGATAAGCCGATAATATTTATAACCAATTATTTACGGCAATACGAAGAAAAGCGTGGCCTTTTAATGGGACCTTATGAAGAAATTGTACCTGGAATATGTGTAAAGACACAGCAAGAACTCTTGCAAGCACTTACAAGGCCCGATCGCTACGGGGCGAAACGTCGTTACTGGTTAGAATTAACAAATCAGGTTCAAGACCAATCAAGTTGCGCAAATGTAGTTCAGTTGTTAAAGAGTATTTAGAGGGTAAGTTGTGAAAAGAACTTTTTTAAACATTCTGTATAATGCGGTTTACCAAATTTTTCTGGTATTAGTACCGTTAATAACAGTTCCCTATCTTTCAAGAATTTTAGGTCCCAAAACATATGGGATATACAGCAACGTCAATAATATTGTTCAGTTTTTAATGATTTTCTGTACTCTTTCAGTGTCCTATATTGGGATGAGGACAATTTCTCAGATTAGAGCCTTTGGCAGCGAGCAGGATTTAACCAAGGCCTTTTGGGGCTTATGGTATTTTCAGGCCATAGCTGGATTCGTCACAATAGTGATAGTAATTGCTGTTACCAGCTTTTTTAAGATTAAGTATGGGCAATATTTACTATTAATGGTGCCCTATCTTATTTCAGCTCAAGTTGATATTTCGTGGTTTTTTCAGGGATTAGCTGATTTTGGCCGTGTGGTTTTAAAAAATACTGCGGTTAAGCTGGTCTCTGTTATCCTAATTTTATTATGGGTAAAAAGTCCGGGTGATCTCTGGAAGTACATGTTGATCATGTCAGTTTCAACAATGCTGGGTTCATTTGTTTTTTGGTTTGACATTCACCGCTATGTTGGTGGACCGGTCAGACATTTCTATCAATACCGCGCGACTGTTAAAGCAATCATTACCCTGTTAATTCCCCAAATTGCTACCCAAATTTATACCTCGCTTGATAAACCTATTTTGGGTCTTTTTCAAAATTCAACCCAGGTTGCTTTTTATGACAATTCCCAAAGAATTTCTAACATGGTTTTGGGTATTGTCACTAGTATATCCTTGGTAATCATGCCTAAAATGGCGGGTGAGGGGAAGAAAGAACAACGAATAGTTTTAAAAAAGTCCCTTGAAGCGACGGTTATGCTGGGCACTTTGTTTGCAGTTATTATTATGGCTAATACCAAGGAATTTGTACCCTTCTTTTTCGGTCATAAATTCATTCCTATGACGCCATTGATGTTTTTCTTTACTCTCACTATCATTATGATTCCAACTGGCGGAGTATTCGCTAATCAATTTGCGCTTGCCAATCATCGAGATCGCGATTATGCCATTCCAGTCATAGTTGGTGCTTTCTTGGAAGTAATATTAAGCTATTTTCTGGATCAACTGTACGGTGCAACAGGTGCTATGATAGCAATTTTAATAACCGAGTTTATAGTTTTACTTTTGCGTTTGTGGATTGTGCGGGATGGTTATGATTTTAAATACTCTTTTCGTGAAATTCCTAAGTATTTTATAATTGCCGTTATTGTTTTGGCAGTGGGTCTTCTTTTACCCCAAATGTTTGCTTCGGCATTTCTTAATATGCTCTGCAAATCGATCATTATGTTTGTTTTATATATCGCGTTAATGTTTTTATTAAAACTCGATTTTAACCAAGACATAATTTTATTATTGAAAAAATTTTTTACCAGAGGTTAATAAATGATTCCCAAAATAATTCATTATGTGTGGGTAGGGGGTAACCCTAAACCACAAAATATTCAGCGTTGCATGAAGACCTGGTCAAAACACTTGCAGGATTATCAAATTATTGAATGGAACGAACACAATTTTGATATTCACGAAAATAAATATGTAGAACAAGCATATCAAGCTAAAAAATGGGCCTTTGTTTCAGATTACATTCGAGCTAAAGCAGTCTATGAAATGGGCGGTATCTATCTGGATACGGATGTTTTGGTTTTGGATAATTTACACGATTTGTTAAATAATAAAGCTTTTGTCGGCTTTGAAAATAAGGAAAATCCTTTTACAGCAGTATTTGGAGCGGAAAAAGGTCACCCACTGATTAAAGACATGCTTTCTTATTATGATGACCGTAATTTTACGTTTGACAAACAAGACCAATTAGCAGGAGTTAATACTGTTTCCGTATCTGACATTTTAAAAAATAAATATGGTGCTCAGCCTAATAACAAGGAGCAGCAATTGCAGACCGGTATACACGTTTATCCGGATGGCGTACTTTGTAATCCTTCTGCGCAGTCAAAGACCATCCATGTTTTTACCGGAACATGGATGGAAGGAGCTAAGCCACTGAAAAGAAAAATAGTGACAGCTCTGAAAGTCAGGATCAAAACGAAAAAAGAGGCAGCACTATATGCCAAAGTTTTCAGATAATCTGACTGAAGAAGAATTACAGAACCTGGTGCAAGAAATTTCTCTTAAATATTTTGGCAGACAGTTTAAGCACCAAGTAAAAATTAATAAGCGCATGACAACAACTGGTGGTCGGTATCATTTAGATGATCACCACATTGAAATTAATGCGCATTTTTTAGTGCCGCAATATTATCAAGAATTGATTGGCATAATTAAGCACGAATTGACGCATTACCACTTACATTTAAATCACAGAGGATATCGTCATCAAGACCATGATTTTAAAGTTTTACTTAATAAAGTTGGTGGTTCAAGGTATGCACCGGATATTGGTCTCAGACGCAAAAGCAAAGCAAAATACTTATACGTTTGCACAGTTTGCGGACAAAAATATTGGCGAGTTCGCTGGCTAGATTTACGACGATATGCGTGTGGTCATTGTAAAGGTAAATTGAAGCTGGTTAACCACAGATGAATTAAAAACAATTTTTCAGTTTTTTTGTTTGACAAAATGTTAGGTACCAAACTATAATTATCTTATAAAATATATTAGGTACCTAACTTTTTATTATTTTATTAAAGGAGCTTAATATGAGTCAAGCAAGTGATCAATTAATGAAACAACTTCATTTTATTATGCGTGCCAGTCGCTACTACATGTTTCAGAATAAAGAGCCGATATCTGGTCAAAAACGAGTTTTAGCAATCTTAAAGTTGGAAGACGGCCTAACCCAAAATTATTTAGCTGAAATTTTGGCTTTGAAACCCGGGTCTTTAGCAGAATTATTGAAAAAAATGGAGTTAAAAGGCGATATTCGACGTAAAGTTGATGAGCAGGATAAACGGGTTAAACGAGTTTACCTTACAGAAAATGGCAAAGAAAAGGCCGCAAAGTTGGCTGAACAAAAAGACAAGCAAGATACTGCGCCATTTTTTGCCGGTTTAACTGCAGAAGAGCAAGACCAATTCGGTCAGTATTTAGCAAAAATTGCTGCGGGCTGGGATGATGATTTTAAGGATAAAGCCAGTTCTTTTGTTGATCCGGCCTATCGAATGGAAAGAATTAAAAAATGGCGTGAATATGCTGCTGAGCATCATTTTTCAAGATCAGATATGCGCGCTATGTGTCATCATATGCATGAACGGCATCACTACCATCATGACTGCCCTCGCGAAGATTTTAACAGAAATTATTGCAATTATGATAAGATGCACGGTTATGACCGCGACTTTTGGCGAAAATTTTGGCATAATGAAGATGAAGATTTATAATTAGCAACATGATTAAAGTTTTTCAATTATTGAAAAACTTTTTTATTTAGTCTAAATAAGGAAAGCCGGTATCTTTTATGGCATTTGGGTCACGTAAAGATGGAAAGCAAAATGTTAAAATTAGTGACTTTTTAGACCTGCTAAAAAGTTTAAATGTGAAAAAGTCTTTGTTCATAATTGGTTTACTACTTAGTCTTGTCACAAGTGCAGCCAATTTAGCATTACCTTTATTAACCAGGCAGCTGGTGGACACTAGTAAATGGGATAACTTTAATTATTCAAGTTTAATTATTATCATTGTAGTTTTTGTGTTGCAGCTAGTTTTAGGAACTTTGGGCGGATATGTACTGCGCTATTTTGGTGAAAGCGTAGTCAAGACCCTGCGTGAACGCTTATGGGCTCACCTGTTAAAATTACCTGTTATTTATTTTGATGCTAATAAAGTGGGTGAAAGCAGCTCGCGACTAGTCAATGATACTGGAATAATAAAAGATTTACTGGCTTCACAGTTTCCTAATTTTATTACCGGCGCAATCCAATTATTTTTCTCATTAATCATTTTATTTGTGATGGATTGGGAAATGGCCACCTTAATGTTTGTCGTAGTTCCTATTGTGGTAGTAATTTTATTACCGGTTGGTCGCATAATGGTGAGACTAGGTCGGAAACTACAAGCGGAAACAGCCAAATTTAATGGTGAGGTCAGTGAAAAACTATCTGAGGTCCGCTTAATTAAATCCAGTAACGGCGAAAAACATGAGCAGGAAGCTGGTAATCACCGAATCAATAAAATTTTCACCATTGGAGTTTTAGACGCACGCGTCGAAGCTGTTTTACAGCCAATCATTATGACCTTGATGATGGCTGCTTTTGCCGGCATTTTGGCTTTTGGCATTATTCGCGTTGGTCAAGGTTCTTTAACAAGTGGTTCATTAGTGGCCTTTTTACTGTACTTATTTAATGTTATTGGCCCTGTTGCCAATTTTGCCACCTTTTTCTCCCAGATTCAAAAAGCCTTAGGCTCAACTGAACGTATCCAAGAAATTTTACGAATAGAGCCCGAAAAGAATTTGGGTCAACAGACCTGCGATTTAACTAATAAAACTTTAACTGCACAAAATCTGAATTTCAGCTATGTGAAAAATGAACCAGTTTTACAGTCAATTTCATTTGTTTCACGACCCAATTCTGTGATTGCTTTTGCTGGTCCCAGCGGTGGCGGGAAGTCAACTATTTTTGCATTACTAGAGCGGTTTTACCAACCGGATAGTGGCAAAATTACTATTGGGAAGCAGGATATCCAAGATATTGACCTGGCAAATTGGCGCTGCCAAATAGGCTATGTTTCTCAAAATAGTGCTATTTTTTCTGGTACAATTCGGGAAAACCTGGTTTATGGTTTAACTAAAAAGATGACCGATGAAGATCTTTGGCATGGACTTTCTTTGGCTTATGCGGACCAATTTGTCCGTGAATTTCCTGATCAGATGGAGACTGAAATAGGTGAGCGCGGAATTAAGCTCTCTGGTGGTCAAAAGCAACGCTTAGCTATTGCCCGAGCTTTTTTACGTGATCCCAAGATTTTAATGCTGGATGAAGCTACTGCGAGTCTCGATTCAGAATCAGAGGGAAAAGTGCAACAAGCACTCGATAAACTGATGGTTAACAGAACTACTTTGGTAATTGCGCACCGACTGGCGACGATTGTTAATGCCGATCAAATATATTTTATAGAACACGGTAAGGTTACAGGCCATGGCACCCATCACGAATTGATGCAAAAGCATAGTTTATACGCTAAGTATGTCACCGAGCAGATGGTAAATTAACCGCTTTTACATAAAAATGATTAAGAAAACTCTTGTGCTAAATTCAATTTTGGGTTATAGTATTGAATGTGTTGCGGGCATGGCGGAATGGCAGACGCGCAAGACTAAGGATCTTGTGATCGCTTTTAGATCGTGGAAGTTCGAGTCTTCTTGCCCGCATTTGCTTTAATGGAGCTTTGGCTCCATTTTTTTGTGCTTAATTTATTTTTGAGCAGATTTATTTTGCAACCAACTAACTTTATTTTAAAAATTAATTATATTGCATAGTTTTATAATTAAGAGAGGTTATACTTAAGAAGAGATTTTTTAAAAGCAAGGGAAAACAAATGGCGAGAAAACGAAGAAGCAAGAAGTTATCTAATACAGCAATCATTATGCGCACTTTTATTATTTTATTTTTGTTAATAATTGCTTTTGTGGCTTTTCGTTATTATCGGAGGCAGGCAATTCAGTCTGAACAGATTAGACAAGAGCAGCTTGCGCGTGAAGAGGCAAGGCAAAAGATTATCAGACAGCATAAGGCCTTTATCCGTGAAATTGGCCCGATAGCTAAAGAAGTGGATAAATCTTTTGATCTTTTACCTAGTATTACAATTGCCCAAGCCTGTCTCGAAAGTGATTATGGTAAAAGCGATCTTTCGCAAAAATACAATAACCTCTTTGGTGTCAAAGGCAATAACCCTAATACCTCTGCTGTCTTGAAAACCAAAGAATTTGAAAAAGGCAAGTGGATTGAAATTAAAGCTCGTTTTCAAATTTATGACTCTTATGAAGCTTCAATCAGGGCACATGCGCGCTTGTTCCAAAAAGGGACAACTTGGGATGCCAAGCAGTACCGACACGTTCTGGCAGCCAAAAATTATGAGGCTCAGGCTCATGCTTTAGTCAAAGACGGCTATGCCACCGACCCTGATTATGCGGACAAACTGATTAAATTAATTGAAGAATACAATCTTGACCGTTTTGATAAATAGAATGCACAGGGGAGCAAATACAATTACGATTTTTGGTACAATAGAAGAGTTATAAATTTTGGGGTGAGAGGATTCAGAATGAGCGTAGAATCAATTTTAAAGGGTTTAAATCCACAGCAAAAAAAAGCAGTACAGATTACAGAAGGGCCTTTATTAGTCGTTGCTGGAGCTGGTTCCGGGAAAACGTCTGTGCTAACGCGGCGAATTGCCTATCTAGTTGCTGAAAAAGGGATCGCGCCTTGGAATATTTTGGCTATTACTTTTACCAATAAAGCTGCTACTGAAATGAAAGAGCGTGAATATCAGTTATTGGGCCAGCAGGCTGACAGTATCTGGATGTCGACTTTTCATGCTCTTTGTGTCCGTATATTAAGACGGGATGCCGAAAAAATTGGTTATAGCGGTAATTTTTCGATTGCTGATTCAGCTGAACAGCTCACTTTAATTAAACATATCCAAAAAGAGCAAAATATTAATCCCAAAATGTATGAACCACGGAGGATTTTGTCTGCCATTTCCAATGGCAAAAATGATTTACTTACTCCAGATGCATTTTCAGCCAGCGCTGCCTCACCTTTTGAAAAAATAACTGCTCAAGTGTATCAGGAGTATCAAAAACGCCTAAAGAATGATCAAATTATGGACTTTGATGATTTGATTATGCAAACTCTGGTCTTATTCAAAAAGGCTCCGACAGTTTTACATTATTATCAAAATAAATTTCGTTATTTACTGGTAGATGAATACCAGGATACCAACCAGGCACAATACGAACTGTGTCATGCTTTAGCTGCACAATATAAAAATATCTGTGTTGTCGGTGATGCGGATCAGTCAATCTATGGCTGGCGCGGTGCCAACATGGAAAACATTATGAATTTTGAGCAGGACTATCATGATGATGGCGTGCAAACTGTCAAACTGGAGCAAAATTACCGTTCAACTGGCCATATTTTAGCAGCTGCTAATGCCGTAATTAAGAATAATCGTAACCGCAAAGCCAAAAAGCTGTGGACGGACCAAGGTGAAGGTGCAAAAGTAACTTATTATCGCGCCCAAAGTGGCGACGATGAAGCGCACTTTATTATTGCCAAAATTCAAGAAGAGGTAAAAGAGAAAAAGCGCTCTTACCACGATTTTGCGGTATTATACCGCACTAATGCGCAATCCAGAACAGTTGAGGAGTCCTTTGTTAAGTCAAATGTTCCTTACCAAATTGTTGGTGGGCATAAATTCTATGATAGAAAAGAAATCATGGATATTATGGCTTATTTAAAGTTAGTAGCTAATCCCAGTGATTCCATGAGTTTCAACCGGATTATTAACACCCCTAAGCGCGGTATTGGACCAGTTAGTGTGCGGCGTTTTATGGACTTTGCCCGTGATAACAATTTATCAATTTTAAAAGCCTTTGATCACATTAGTATGTCGGGCGTTACTGCTCGGGCAGCCGCCAGACTAAGTGATTTTGGCGCTAAACTACGCGATGCGATTAATTTTGCTAAAGATCATACAGTTACTGGTCTGACTGAAAAAATACTGCAGGACTTTGGCTATACTGCTGCCTTGAAAGCTGAACATACAATTGAAGCAGAAACTAGATTAGAAAACCTGGATGAATTTTTGTCTGTTACTAAGCGTTTTGACGATGAATATGAAGAAAATGATGACGCTGAAAATGCTTTGAGTGACTTTTTGTCCGAGGTTTCTCTTTTAAGTGACCAAGATGATTTGGCCAATAATGATGATCAAGTTGCGTTAATGACATTACACGCCGCAAAGGGGCTGGAATTCCCAGTAGTCTTTTTAGTGGGAATGGAAGATGGACTTTTTCCTTTGTCACGCGCTTTGATGGAAGATGATCAGCTGGAAGAAGAGCGCAGATTGGCTTATGTGGGTATTACCCGAGCTAAGCGCGAACTGTTTTTAACCAATGCCTACTCACGTATGATGTATGGCAGAATGCAAAATAATCCTCCTTCCAGATTTTTGGCAGAAATTGATCAAGACGATCTGAATATTGAAAATTCCGTTCCAATTACTTTGACTAGTGCTAACTTGCAAGCTGAAACTGCACCATTTGCTAATAGAGATGAACGGGCACGTGCACAAGTTTATACTCCCAAAGTTAAACCTGCTGGTGCAGTAGGAGCAGAGAAAAAAGGCTGGAATGTCGGCGACCAGGTAGAGCATAAGTCCTGGGGCAGAGGCGTTGTAACTAAAGTTAACGGCAAGGGCGAAGATATGGAGCTTGACATTGCTTTTAGTGGTAAAGGAATCAAGCGGCTTCTAGCAGCATTTGCACCAATTAAAAAGGTATAATAAAAGCAGAAATAAAAAAATAGTTTTAAATCAGGAGGAAGAAAATGGCAGATTTAACTCTTGATGAGGCCAGAAAAGAAGTCGCAGCTCTAAGAGATAAACTAGACGAATGGGCAAATGCCTATTATACAAAGGACACACCTGAAGTTGAAGATAATGTGTACGATAAAAACTATAATCGTTTAGTTGAACTTGAGCAGGAATTTCCGCAGCTGGTGTCACAAGATTCCATTACTCAAAAAGTAGGGGGACAGATTGACAATCAGTTTACTAAGGTTACTCATGAAATTCCAATGTTATCAATGGGAGATGTTTTTTCTAAAGAAGAACTGCAGGAATTTGATGACAGAGTCCAAAAACAAATAGGTCACGAAGTTGCTTATAATGTCGAATTAAAGATAGATGGTCTGTCTATTGCCTTAGAATATACTGACGGTAAATTAACCAGGGCTTCTACCAGGGGAAATGGTCAAGTAGGTGAAGATGTTACTCCTAATGCACGCTATATTTCTGATATACCGCAAACCTTGCCCGCAAAATTGACCACAGAAGTCCGTGGTGAATGTTACATGGGTAAAGAACCATTTGCTAAACTCAATGCGGAACGTGATGAAAACGGCGAAACAACTTTTGCCAATCCGCGCAACGCTGCAGCCGGCTCTTTACGGCAATTAGATGCAAGTATTACCAAACACCGGCACTTAAGTACATTTATTTATACCTGGGTTAATCCGCCAGCAGAAATTACCAGTCAACACCAAGCCATAGAAAAAATGACGCAGCTGGGTTTTCACACTAACCAAACCGGGCGCAGAATTGTAAAAATGGCCGATATTTTTGCTTTTATTGACGAGTATACTGCTAAAAGAAATTCGCTGAATTACGGGATTGACGGGATTGTTTTAAAAGTTGACGATTTGGACTTACAACAAGAACTGGGAAATACCGTCAAAGTGCCACGGTGGGAAATAGCGTATAAATTTCCTCCTGAAGAGCAGGAAACTGTGGTTCATGAAATCAAGTGGACGGTTGGTCGTACTGGAGTTGTAACGCCTACTGCGATTATGGATCCTGTCCAATTAGCTGGTACTACAGTTTCTCATGCTGTTTTGCATAACGCCGATTTATTGCAACAAAAAGATGTCCGTATTGGCGACACCGTTATGTTACATAAAGCAGGTGACATTATACCCGAGATTTCAGAAGTAGTATTAGCTAAAAGGCCAAAGGATGCTCAACCTTATCCGATTCCGACGACTTGCCCGTCGTGTGGAGAAAAATTGATTCATCTAAAAGATGAAGTAGCACTGCGCTGCGTTAATCCGTCTTGTCCTGCCCAGATCGAGGAGGGCATAACTCATTTTGCTTCAAGACCGGCTATGAATATTGACGGCTTAGGGCCTAAGATTGTGCGGCAGTTAATTAAGAATGGTTTAGTTCATAATGTAGCTGATTTGTATCATTTAACCGCTTCTGACTTGGAAAAACTGGATCATTTTAAAGATAAATCTATCAGCAATTTATTAAACGCCATCAATAATTCAAAAAGAAATTCCGTGGAGTTGTTATTAACCGGACTTGGAATTGATCATGTCGGGGCAAAGGCTGCCAGATTAATTGCACAAAAGTTTAAAAATATGGCAAAGATTATAACTGCAGACGTGCAAGATGTAGCTGCTATCGCTACAATAGGAATGACAATTGCAGAATCTTTAACCACTTATTTTGCTCAAGATGAAGTTAAAGATCTAGTTAATGAACTTAAAAATAGTGGTGTGAACATGGATTATCTGGGTGCAGAGCCAGCAGACACTGCTGCAATTCCAGACAATTACTTTAAAGATAAAACTGTCGTTTTAACAGGAACTCTGGCGCATTATACTAGAAGTGAATTTACCAAGAAATTACAATCACTTGGTGCTAAGGTAACTGGTTCAGTTTCTGGAAAAACCGATTATGTAATTTATGGTCAGGACGCTGGTTCCAAATACACCAAAGCGCAGAAGCTCGGTGTACCATTATTGACTGAGGAAGAAGCAATTGCTCAAGTTAAATAAAGGAACTTTTAAAGTGAAAAAATACTTGCAAATATTAACGCTTTTGGGAATGTCATTGAGTTTGACGGCTTGCGGCAACTTGAAAAATTCCAACTTGGCGAATAACGCTAAAACATCATCGAATTCAAGTCCTAAAACATATCAAACTACCGATACTGGTAATAATGGGTATACCGTTTTGCTTAAAAACGGGCATTATGTAACAAGTCCAATATCTGGTTTGACAGCGACTGATAATGATAATTCTGTTGACACCAGAGAATTAGAACGAGGCTTGGTCCAGATTTCTAAAGGCGTTTATTCAACAAATTCATATGTCTTTCAGGAAGGCCAGTACATTTCTGCCACTGTAGCCAATCAATGGCTGCGGCGAAAGTCAAAGTCAAATTCCACTGGTCTTAATCCCAAAATAGGGACTAAGAAAAATTACCAGCCAATTTATTTAGAAGAAATAATTGAACAAGATTTTTTGACGGGATCCGGTTCAAATTACCACATAGGTGGTATTAGTATTGGGCTTGCTCTTAATTCAATTGACTATTATCAAAAGAAAAAAGATGGTCCTGAATACCAGGCACAAATTTCACGTACGCAGCAAAAGCAATACGGGCAAGCAGTGGCCCAAAAAGTAGTGGCTCGTTTGCGGAAAAAGAAAGCCTTAAAGAACATTCCAATTACGGTTGGGCTTTTTGCTAAAGAAAGTAAGGATTCTTTAGTGGCTGGAACTTACTTTTTGAGCGGGACAGCGGCCGCTAATAGTAGTAAAATAACTAAATGGAAAACTATTAATACTCAAGCGGAAGTTTTACCAACGGTTGGTGGTAAAAAAGCAATTAATAGCAGTGATGCTTCCAGTTTCAATAGTTTTAAAGAATCTATTCAAAATTATTTCCCTAATATCAGTGGTGTAACAGCAACTTTACGATATGAAAATGGTAAGTTAGCTCAAGAAAATATTACAATTACTACCCAGTTTTATGGGTATGAGCAAATTCAAAGTTTTACCAGGCTGGTTTTATCAACCGCAAAGAAGTATTTGGCTAATAACGTGCCCATCGAAATTAAGATTGGTTCCGTTAACGACATCCAGGCTTTAGTTGCTAAAGAAACAGGGGATAGTAGTTATCAAGTCCATATTTATGGTGGCGAATAAGGAGGTATATTTGCGTGGAAATTACAGAAGATACAATTAAACACGTTGCGACTTTGTCGCGGCTTGAGATTGATGAAAAAGATATCGGCAAAGTAACTGAACAAATGAGTTCAATTATTAATATGGCTGATCAATTATCAGAAGTTAATACCGCTGGTGTGAAAGAAACCGTTCAGGTTGTTGATCGCGATACGGTTTTCAGAGAAGACAAGCCTGAACACTGGCAAGATCGAGCTGAATTAATGAAAAATGTTCCTGAACAGGCCAATGGCTTCATTAAGGTTCCGGTAATTATAAATAAGGATGAGGACGAGTAATGAATTACTTAAATGAAGATATTGACTCTTTAAATGAAAAACTTGCCCACAAGACTTTGTCAGCCGACAAATTAGCGCAAGATACAATTGATAATATTAAAAAGACAGATGACAAGTTGAATGCCTGGATTACTGTTCAAGAAGATGCAAAGCCTCAAAGTGATTTAGACTTTGCTCACAATAAACTTGCTGGTATTCCAATTGCCATTAAAGATAACATCATAACTGATGGTGTTAAAACCACGGCTGCCAGTCATATTTTGGATAATTATATTCCGGTATATGATGCGACTGTTATTGAAAGATTGAAAAAAGCGCAGGTAACTTTTGTGGGTAAAACCAACATGGATGAGTTTGCGATGGGTTCTTCTACGGAACATTCATACTTTGGCATCACCCATAATCCGTGGAATTTGGACAAAGTACCGGGTGGCTCTTCCGGTGGTTCAGCTGTTGCTGTTGCTTCTGGGCAAGTCGTTGCTGCTTTAGGTTCAGACACTGGCGGTTCGATCAGACAGCCTTCCGCATTTAACGGCATTTTTGGTATCAAGCCAACATACGGTCGAGTTTCTCGTTGGGGCTTAATTGCTTTTGCCTCTTCTTTAGATGAAATCGGCGTGATGAGTAAACGAGCAAAAACTTCAGCTGAAGTTTTAAACGTGATTGCGGGTAGTGACGACCATGATTCCACTCTTTCGACTAGAGCAGTGCCTGATTTTACCAAGTATATTGGTCAAGATGTAAAGGGGATGCATGTAGCGGTAGTTAAAGAATATATGGCTGCAGTTGATGGCGATATGCGCAAGGCAATTCAAGAACAAATTGATGCTTTGGAAAATGCTGGAGCAATCATTACTGAGGTATCTTTGCCTTTAACCAAGTATGTAGTTCCAGACTATTACATTATTGCTTCAAGTGAGGCTTCATCAAACTTGCAAAGATTTGATGGTATTCGTTACGGCTACCGTGCTCAAGATACTAAGAATCTATTAGATGTTTACGTTAAGTCTCGTTCAGAAGGCTTTGGCGAAGAAGTTAAACGTCGGATTATGCTGGGTTCCTTTGCTCTTTCAGCTGGCTCTTATGACCGTTTCTTTAGACAAGCTGCTAAAGTGAGAACGTTAATTTGTGACGAATTCGATCAGATTTTCGCTGAGAATGACGTTATTGTTGGTCCAACTACTACCACGCCTGCTTTTGGCATCGGTAGTGAAATTTCTGACCCGATTAAAATGTACAATAATGATATCTTGACAATTTCAGCCAACTTAGCAGGAATTCCTGCTGCCAGCGTGCCTGCTGGTTTAGTTGACGGGATGCCTGTAGGACTGCAGATTATGGCCAAACGGTTTGATGAAGGCAGCATTTTCCAAGTTGCTGACTTTATTGAAAGAACTAATAAGTTTTATGAAAAAACGCCAACTGGAATGGAGGATTAACTGATGAATTTTAAATCAACGATTGGGTTCGAAGTTCACTTTGAATTAAAAACTAAAAGTAAGATTTTTTCACCTTCGCCAGTAAGTTATGGTGCAAAGCCCAACACGGAAACAAATGTCATTGATTGGGCAATGCCGGGTGTTTTACCTTACGTTAACAAAGACGTTTATCGCCTAGGTATTATGGTGGCATTGGCCACACATGCTCATATTTTGCCAACAACTCATTTTGACCGGAAAAATTATTATTACCCTGATAGTCCTAAGGCTTATCAAATTACCCAGTTTTTCCAACCACTAGCTCGTGATGGCTACGTTGAAATTGAATCTCACGGTAAGAAAAAGCGTATTGGAATTCATGAAATGCACATCGAGGAAGATGCCGGTAAAAATACTCACGGTACAAACGGGTATTCCTATGTTGACTTAAACCGGCAGGGTGTTCCTTTACTTGAAGTTGTTTCTGAGCCCGAAATTGCAGATCCTGATGAAGGCTATGCTTACCTTGAAAAATTGCGTAAGATAGTGCAATTTACCGGTGCTTCCGACGTTAAGATGGAAGAGGGATCAATGCGTGTTGATACCAACATTTCCATTAGACCTGCCGGGCAAAAGGAGCTGGGTACCAAAGTTGAAATGAAGAACTTGAACTCTTTTGAACACGTGCGTAAGTCTTTGGCATATGAAGAAAAAAGGCAAGCGCAAGTTCTCCTTTCTGGTGGTCGCGTGCAACTTTCTACTCGCCGTTTTGATGAAGCAACTGGTAAAACTGTTTTGGAACGTGTCAAAGAAGGCGATGCAGATTACCGCTACTTCCCTGAACCTGATATCGCACCTGATCATATCAGTCAAGAGTGGATTGATGAAATCAAGTCAACTTTGCCGCGTTCAGCTGAAGAACGTTACAACCAATATGTGAATAAATTTGGTCTGAAAGAATATGATGCAAATGTTCTTCTGCAAACCAAAGAAAGTTCAGACTTCTTTGATCAAACGGTTGCTGCTGGAGCTGATCCGCAACTTGCTGCTAACTGGATGAACACTCAGGTTAATGGCTATTTGAATGATAATCGAGTTGAACTTGCTGATATTAAGTTGACACCAGAGCATTTGGCTGCCATGATTAAGTTGATTAAAGATGGCACGATTTCTTCTAAGATAGCTAAAAAGGTCTTTGCAGAGACAATTGCTAACGGTACTGATCCTAAAAAATACGTTGAAGACAAAGGTATGGTGCAGTTATCTGATACCAGTGTCTTGGCACCTATGGTTAAAGAAGTTGTTGATAACAACCCACAATCGGTAGAAGACTTCAAGAACGGTAAGGATCGTGCAATTGGTTATCTGGTTGGTCAGTTGATGAAACAAACCAGGGGCAAGGCCAATCCAAAGGTAATTAATAAGTTGCTGAATGAAGAATTGCAGAAGCGTTAAGTAATTTTTGAAGTAATAAGGGTAGAAATTATGACTGAAAAAGCAAGATTGATCTATAATCCTGTATCTGGTCACGAACAGATGCCTAAAAATGTCGCGGATATATTGGACGTTTTGGAACAAGCTGGGTATGAGGCAAGTGCATTTAGAACTAAGCCAGAAAAGCAAAGTGCTCAAAAAGAAGCAACTCGGGTAGCTAATGAAGGCTTTGATTTGATTGTTGCCGCCGGCGGTGATGGCACCATTAATGAAGTGGTCAACGGCATTGCGAATTTGGAAAAAAGACCAAAGATGGCAATTATTCCTGCCGGTACTACTAACGATTATGCTCGTGCTCTGCATATCCCGCGAGATGATATTGCCGAAGCGACAAAAGTTATTCTCAAAAATAAAACCCGTAAAATGGATATTGGTGAGGCAACTTTTGCCAAAGATATTCAGTATTTTGTTAATATTGCGGCTTGTGGTTCATTGACTGAATTAACTTATGGAGTTCCATCAGAAGTAAAGTCTGCACTTGGCTATACTGCCTACTTAATTAAGGGTGCGGAAATGCTGCCTCATCTTACTGAAAACGAACTTCGTCTTACCTATGATGAGGGCGTATACGAGGGCAAACTTTCAATGTTATTGCTCGGAATGACCAATTCTATCGGTGGCTTTGAACAAATTATGCCTGATGCTGAACTAAGTGATGGCTTGTTTCAATTAATAATTGTCAAGCCGTCTGAACCAGTAAAGTTGTTAAAATTAATGGCTTTAGCTTTAAACGGCAAACACGTTGATGATCCTGACATTATTTATACTAAGACGCGTAGTTTAAAGATTGAACTAATGGGTAAAAGCAAAGGCGAAAAATTGCCGGTTAACCTTGATGGTGAAATTGGTGATTATTGTCCTGTTACTTTTAAAAATTTACAACAACGAATTGAATTTTTCGTTGGTGAATAAATAAAGCACAAAAAAGAAGCAATTACTTTCACGAGTAATTGCTTCTTTAGTTTAGTAACAAAATCTATTAGTTGCGACTGTTGCCACTGCCACCAAAGATTTCTATTAAAAACATAAAAATGTTAATGAAATCAAGGTAGAGTTGTAATGCACCCAGAACTGCTAAACCGTTGGTTGAAACTTGATCACCATAATTAGTGTAAATGGCTTTCATTTTGTTGGCATCACTGGCAACTAAGCCGGTGAAAAGAATGACACCAATAAATGAGAAGACATAAGTAACGGCCGGGTTACGTAAAAACATATTAACTATCCAGGCAACAACAAAGCCAAGTAAAGCAGCACTCAGGTAAGAATTCCAGTTGGTCATATCTCTTTTAGTAAAAGTGCCAAATAAAGCCATGGCAATGAACACCGCTGCCGCTGAAACGAAGGCAGAAGTGATTTGCGTACCGGTATAAAAGCCTGCAATTAAGGCAAATTCAAAACCGTAAATTGCTGATAATATCGTTAACATCACTAAACTGGCAACTGGATTGCGGTCAGCTTTAAAACTAATACCCATTGATAAGCCAAATGGGACAAATAAAATGAGCCACATCATGGCCACTGGCATGTTCATCACAGCGCTTCTGAAAACAGTCATTGTTAAGTAGGCTGCTAATGCAGAAATAAGTACCGCGCCGGCCATCAAAGCATACATTTTAGTTAAAAAAGTATTGGTTTCGGAGATGGTGTGGATTTGGCGCCTATCTGAATTAGTATCATAATTATTCATGAAAAACGTCCTTTCTTTAAGTTATTAGTAATAAAAGTAACACAGACAACAATAAGTGTGAAGGGATAAAGTTGAAATTAATCCAATATTAAGAAACCAGTATCTGCATTACTTTTGCTGGGATTTTTAGTAAAATAGAGATATTAATTAGTGTTTGTAAAAAAGGACAAAATATGGAAAAGAATCAAATTATCAAACTTGAAATTACAGATTTATCATATGAAGCTATGGGAGTAGCTCATTATGAGGGCATGACAGTATTTGTCAATAATGCTTTACCGGGAGAAACGGTAGAAGCTAAGATTTTAAAAGTCAAAAAGCACTTTGCTTTTGCTAAAATTGAACAAATTATCAAGGAAAGTCCTGACCGGGTTAACATTAAACTTAACCAGTGGGTTCAAACAGGCTTAGCATCTTTAGCACACATCAAATACGATAAGCAGCTGGAATTTAAACGTAATCAAGTAGTAAATTTACTGCAGAAAGCACATTTAGATGATGTAAAAGTAGGCGAGACTTTGCCTAGTCCAGAACAAACTGGCTACCGTAATAAGGCACAGGTGCCAGTGCGTGAAGTTAAAGGCCAGCTTGAAATTGGCTTTTTCAGAAAACATTCGCACGATTTGGTGCCTCTGACCAATTTCTTTACTACTGATCCTGAAATTGACCGCGTTTTAGTCGCTGTGCGTGACATTTTAAGACAATATCATGTCCCAGCATACGATGAAATTCATAATCAAGGTGAAGTCAGGTACTTGGACGTTCGCCGTAGTAAAGCCACCGGCGAAATTATGGTCATCTTGGTTTGCCTGCACAAGGATTTTCCGCAACTACCTAAAGTAGCAGAGGCAATTAAACAAATCGATGGCGTAACTAGCCTAGTCTTGAACTATAACCCGAAGAAGACCAACGTGATTTTAGGTAAAGTTGATTACTTAATCTTTGGTAAGCCACAAATTACAGACAAAATAGGTGATGTTAAGTTTAAGATTTCCCCTGAAAGTTTCTTTCAAATCAATTCACTGCAAACTCCCCGCTTATATGATTTAGCTATTAAAAAAGCTGATTTACAGCCTGATGATATTGTGATTGATGCTTATTCTGGTATTGGAACTATTGGTTTAAGCGTTGCTAAACACGTTAAATCTGTTCGCGGAATTGAAAGCGTGTCTGACGCGGTGAAAGATGCCAATAATAATGCCAAACTGAATGGTATCAATAATGCGAAATATGTGACCGGTAAGGCAGAAGAAGTGATGCCAAGATGGGCTGCTAAGGGGATGAAAGCTGATGTCATCTTTGTTGACCCACCACGCAAAGGATTGACACCAGAATTTATTGAAGCAGCAGTAAAAACTAGTCCGAAGAAAATTGTTTATATCTCATGCAATCCTGCAACCATGATTCGTGATTTGCAGGAATTTATGAATGAAGGCTATACCTTTAATCAAATCGACCCCGTTGATATGTTTCCACAAACGCCACATGTTGAAGCAGTGACGGTACTGGAACGGACTAGGAAATGAGTACTAAAGTATTGAATTAATATATTAAAAACTATAAAAATCACAACGTTGCTGAGTTTGAAAATGATTAAAACTTAATAAATTAAGCAACGATTAAGATTTTTAAGACTAATGGCCATAATGATTTGCATTTTAAAAGTTAATAATAGTAAAAATATAAATACTATAATTTTTATAATTTAATAAGTATATTATTAAATTATACTTGCAGGTTTATATATTAATAGAATTTTGGTACTATAAATACTAAAAATAAATTTATTTAATTAATAATAATTATAAAATTTGAAATTGTTTCGAATTTTTTTATATAATCTGCGTTAGAATTATGAAACTTGAAAACCATAAATAGTTTTTGGAAAAAATTAGTAGATTTTTTATAGTATGTTTATAGCATTACCAGATTAATAAGAGTTAATAAATTAAAGCGGTAGAATTATTTTATTAGATATAAAATAGAGGTGAGGCATAATTGGTGTCAATAAATAAGTTTCAAAAACAAAGAGATAATTCAAGACAAAGTTGTATTCCTATGACTAAACGAGAAGAAGGAAATTTCTTTTGGAAAAAATATAAAATTAATGACTTGAAATTAAAGGAAAAAAATGAATTCGAAATTCAAAATCGTCGATATCTTGGTTCGAAAGAAAAATTATTATCTTTTATCAATAAAGTTGTATCTAACAACACAAAAGGAATAAAATCTGTTGCTGATATTTTTGGTGGAACAGGCGTTGTTGCCGATATGTTTGCTAGTGAAGGTAAACATGTTATTATCAATGATATCCTACATTCAAATTATTTGATTTATCAAACGTTTTTTGGTAATGAACAAATTAACTTGAATCATATAAGAAGTGCTCTTGAAAAGATGAATTCTATTCGGGGCTATGGAGATGGGTATCTAGAAAAAACTTATGGTGGTAAATATTTTAGTATAGGTAATGCTGACAAAATTGGTAGCGCGCGTCAGTGGGTTGAGGATAATAAAAATGAATTTAGCAAACGAGAATATGCTGCTCTTATTACGTCAATAATTTATGGTAGTGATAAAGTAGCTAATACAGTTGGTCACTATGATTCGTATCGTAAAAAAATGGATTCTTTTGATAAAGTTTCTTTTAAAATGCCACTAATTAATCATTCCAACAGTCAAATTTTTAAAGAGGATGCTAATAAGCTAGTTCGTCATATATATGCTGATTTGATTTACATTGATACCCCATATAATTCACGACAATATGTAGATACATATCACGTTTTAGAAAACATTGCAGACTGGAATAAACCCGAAGTAGTTGGTGTTGCTAGAAAGAGTGTTGATCGTAAAGATCGTAAAAGTAAATATAATTTAGTTAGTGCGCCTAAAGCTTTTGACGATTTAATTCGTCATATTAATGCAAAGTATATATTAGTTTCTTTCAATAATATGGATCAGAAAGGTTCAGGAAGATCAAATGCAAAAATATCACAAAGTGAGATTATTAATTCGCTGAGTAAACGTGGGAAAATTAGAATATTTACTCAGAATTTTAAACCATTTTCTTCTGGCAAATCTAATATAAAAAATCACCAGGAATTATTATATTTGTTACGGGTGGAAAAGTAATATGATTAAATCATTTCTCAATTATACTGGTGGAAAATATCGCATTATGAATCAGCTGATACCATTGTTTCCGACTCAAAGTGACACAATGGTTGATTTATTTGGTGGAAGTGGTGTTGTTACGCTTAATTATCATAGGGCTGATCGTTATATTTTTAATGATAATAACAAGCAATTAGTAGATCTTATTCGTTTTATTGATAATAATTCAACAATATTTATTGAACAATCAATTGATAAGATTATTAGGCATTATGATTTATCTAATACAATGGCTTTTGGATACGAATTCTACAAAACTTCTTCTTCAAAAGGTCTTGCCGCAATTAATAAGTGTGGTTATATGAGATTACGGACTGACTATAATAATAGTTTACAATTTTCAAATCTAGGACCTTTATATTTATATGCTTTAATTATTTTTGGTTTTAATAATCAAATTCGGTTCAATAAAAATGGTTTTTTCAATAATCCTGTTGGTAAACGTGATTTTAATGTCAATATGAGAAAAAAACTTCATGATTTTACTTATGTATGGAAAAAGATTTCACCATATGTGATATCTAAAGATTTTCGTGACATTGAAATTACTAAAGGAGATTTTGTATATGCTGACCCTCCATATTCGATAGCAACAGCGACTTATAACGAAACAGGTGGCTGGAGTGCAAAGGATGATCAAGATCTTTTTCATTATTTAGACAAAGTTGACAAAAAAGGGGCAAAATTTGCCCTTAGCAATGTTTTAGAACATAAAGGAAAACAAAATAGTAAATTGTTGAATTGGGGGAATAAGTATAATATAAATAGAATTTCAAATTCATTTAAAAATTCAAATTACCATACAAAACGATCTTCCAGTAAGGAGGTATTAATTACCAACTATGAAACTACAATCTACCGAACAAATTTTTAACTTATATGATACAAATGGACGAAGGAGAGATATTTTAAATGCTTATAAAACTTATTTATGTATAATTGAAGATCTTAAAATTAATTCAGATAATCCTTGGGCTGCTTATCCAAACTCATTAAATCAATATATATTTTACCAACGTGCAATTAAAGACTCTTTTGATACATTTAAAGTACATCCGCAATTTGATCATTTAGAAAAATATTTTAAAGAAAATCCAGATATTTATAAAAAATTCCTTTCATTTGATTCGTCATTAAATTTTAAGGAGGAAGTTTATAAAGGTAAAAATGGTAAAGTTTATACTTTAGGAACTATTCTAGATAATGGAATTGAATCTCGTGCTCGACACTATACTAATTCATTAAGTAATATGGGATTTGTCGATAGTAATCGTGAACTAACACCAACAGGAAAAGCTCTGCTTGACCCTTCAAAAGCTGATTTAGACCTGTTTGAAAAGACTTTAAAATTATCGACTGATAATTTAATAATGCTGCGCCAAATTCTCAAAGTGCGGATTTTTAATAAAGAAGGTAATCGTTATTATAGTCCTGGTAAATTTGCATTATATTTAATATTAAGTGATTTTAATGACAAAGATATTTATAATGTTAATAATTTTATGAAACTTGTTCAATTGATTTCTCCAGCTAAAAATTATAAATTCACTGATATTGAAAAAAAGTTGAAAAAAGGTGGATTTAAAGACTTAAATCGTTATCTTATTAAGAATGCAAGTATTGATAATGGTGGGAAAAAAAGTATTAAGCAAATTGGAGATAACCAGATTACTCGTAAAGACTTCGAAAAAATTTTTACTAACGGAAAATCATCATCAGTTACTAATATATATTTTTCCTTTTACGAAATCCTTTGTAAATTTGTATCGAAACACATTGATCAGAAAACTTTTTTTAAAAATATTATACAGTTATTTTCAAAATCCAAGAATAAAACTATTTTAAAAAAAGCTTTTGGCCAAGGAAGATCCATTTTTAAAATTTGGTCTAAAATGAAGTGTGAAGAGTTTATGACCAAAAATAGTAACAATGAATTAATTAATTGTAGTACGTTTTGTAAATTAAATCAGGTATTTTATGACCGTTTTATTGAATCAAAAATAACGGATAGACTGAAGGAAAACATAAGTGAAACAAAATATGTACTTGAGGCCACCGGATTGTTTAAAACTAAGTCAGGCATTGTTTCTATCAGATTTCAAGATTTATTTAAAAATAAAAAAATTATTGACAATTTGCGAAAAGATATCCTAAATTCTGGATTTTTTGGACATTATGAATATAATGCATCAAGTCCTTTTGGTAAATTAAATTCTTTGACTAAAATATTAAAAATATCCGATGAAGATGTTAAGAAACAAATAGATTGTGTCATAAAAAAATATAAGCTTAAAACTAGTGATGATCTTGATAAGCATCTTGATGACATGAAAGCTAAAGAGTTTAAACAATTTATTAAGAATACTTTTCCAAAAGATAAAGTATTTAAACTTCTTTATATGTTTAAAAATAGAGATAATGATGAAAAGATAAAAAATAGTGTTACAAAGCAAGCTGATATTCCAACAATTTTTGAGTATATTTCTGGACTTGCATGGTATTATCTTTCAGATGAAAGATATCGCTTAATGAATTCATTTCGGCTAACGTTTGATTCTAATTTTTTGCCCTTAACTCATGCAGCTGGTGGAAATGGTGATATTGTTATTAATTATAAAAATTCTATATTAATGTTAGAAGTTACGTTGATGAATAAGCAAGCACAAAAACGTGGTGAATGGGAACCAGTTTTACGACATTCAGTTAACCTTTCTATCGATTCTCATAAACCGTCTACAACTTTGTTCTTAGCGAATGAACTTGATAACAACACGATAAATATTTGGCGTGCAGCTGCAATTTTACCATTAGAATCATCTAATCAACCTGGAAAATTTACGAAATCTGTTGTTAAAATTATGCCTCTACAAATTGATGATTTTATTGCATTTAGTAAAGATGACAATTTCAGCTCAGAGAGATTAATAAAAGCAATAGATGAGTCATATACTTCATTGAAAAAAAAGCAATTTAATACTAATTGGCGAAAAGAGATTATTAGAAAATCATTTAAAAAATTAAATTGATAGGTCTCATTCATAAGTTTATTTGATAAAACCGATTATAAAAAATATTTGTTTTATTAATAAAGTTAGTTTTCAACTTTAATTTGTATTTCGACTCCTTTTTTATTATGTATTCTGGACATTCAAATTCTTAATTCAGGAGAATAAAGAAAAATCATGAGATTATGGCATCAAGATTTAATTTGGCGATTGCCAAGGCAGCAGTTATTAGGGCAACATCGAGAAATTGCTGCTTTGCGTGGACGTGGCTGGGGCAAACCACATTCTACTGTTAACTATGTTTTTCAGTATTCACCATATAAATTGTATCAATTTCATTTGTTAGTATTAGCTGAAATGCAACGGCGCCATTATCATCCAGATGCTAAATGGTTTGATCCTTATTATAGAGGACAATATTGTCTTAAGTATGATAGTTTACCAGCTATTCCGTGGACTGATCCAATTTATCCAGAACATGATGATGCTTATTTACAAAGTTGCTTAGATAATTTGCACCGAAAAGGAATAGATTTATATTGAGTTTAGTTTACTAAAAAGCCGAAGATTAACATTGAATGATGATATTTTCCTAAATATCTTTTTTAAGAAACACAAGTAAAAAGTTGAGCACTTTGATATGAATGCTCAACTTTTTGCCATTGCAATTAGATTACTTTGTTTTGATTTTATGATTAATACTTGCAATTTCCTTTGCAATTTTATGGTAATTATAATACCAGCAAATTAAGTAGATGATGACGAAAATTACAGTAAATTTTGTTAAGTTAATCAAGTTTAACGAAACCCAACCAGCTAAAAGGGCTAAAAGAACAAACCCAAAATAGTAGGTAAAGAAATTTATAACCGTCTTCTTTAATAATGACCATTGATTAATAGTAAAGATAAAACTGCCAAGACCGAAAAACATTCCAGTAATCGCCCAGAGAATAATTGAGACGCTAAAAGCATTGAGCAAATTACTAAATTTTGTCGTAAAAGATGGACTGGATGGAACGTAAACTGAGCTATGTGACGCATAACTGCAAAAAATAGAAATCATTAAGCCAATGAAGATGCCTCTAACGGCAAAATTAAACAAATAATTGATAAATCTCTTTGTGTTTTTCATATTCCTAACCTCTCTTTCAGGTTCTTAATATTTCTTCTTGATATTTGTACGCGATGCTTATTAGTCAGAACCACATCGATTAACCCATTATTAAGTAATTCAAGATGATCGATGTGTTGATAATTAAATATAGCGCTGCGTGAAGCTTCAATAAAATAGTTCGGTAGATCTGCTTTCAAATTTGATAAACGATCATTATATGTAAGTTGCTGCTTTTCTGTATAAACATTAATATCTCTATTAGCAACTTCAAGTGAATAAATGTCTTCAAAATTAATCGGATAAATTTGAGATTGATAATGGCACCATAATGAATTTTCTGACTGTGCTAATTTTTGCAAAAGTTCATTAATTGCTGGTGTCATTTTTTTGATCCATAATTCACCGTGTTCTTCGCTAATATTAGGATCGATGTGACAATTAATTTTCATTCCTGGCACTCCTTTCTGTTAATAAGTATAGTAGATGAATTTCACTTTTATCCCAGATTACTGCAAATGGTGAAATAAATGTCATTAATGGTTACAAAATTTGTCTTCCTGGCTAAAATTTAGCTTTTAATTGTAAAAGTAAGGATATTTTAAAAAGCACTCTCAATATTTCATATTAATTCATATAAAATCATATAAAACTTGAATTTTTAAAAATAAAAGATATAATATTTTATTATGTCATGGAGAGAAAAAATAAAAATGAATACATTAAGTGATAGATGGATAGGAATCGATGAATTGTCACAATATTTGGGAGTAAGTAAAGATACTATTAGAAATTGGATAAAAAAACCTAGTAATATTCCGGCCCATAAAATAGGAAAAAAATGGAAATTCAAAATTTCAGAAATTGATAATTGGGTTAAAAGTGGTCAAAGTAAGCTCTAAAAGGAAACTTTATGAAAAAATCAGAAATTATTACATTATTAAACAAAAATATGGAAAAAAATAGAATTGATTTTAAACTAAATAATAACAGCATGGATAAATTAGCTATTGATGTATCTCGAGTATTAGATGGAAAGATCACAAGCATTATAAACAATATTAAAAGAGAAGAGAATCTTCAGATTAATTCTCTACAAAAAGAAAAAATACGAAATTATTTGATTGGATATCCGGTCAATTTAAATCATAATTTTAAAAAATATAATCAGAAAGTTACGGATGAAGAATATAAAAAAGCATATAGTTTAATCGGAATCGGATTTGAAAGAAACAAGCAAACAATGATTGCTTCTTTAGTTGCTAGGACAAAAAAAATATTTTTACAGAATCAAAAAAATATTACAAAAAAATATTTAGATTATATTCATGAAGAACAACTAGGGAAAAAGCAACTTTTAATTATAGAGGTTAACGCTGATTACGGTTATACCGCAGATAATATTTCTGAAATTATAAAGGAAAAATATAAAAATCTATCAAATTATCACCATGCTATTATTATTTTTAAAGATGGAAAATATAATACAACGGATTGGAGTACTATTTCAAAAGTTGCCATTTTTATGGAGCAGTTTAAAAAAGAGTATAAATTTAAAGTTTACGAAAATAAAAATAAAAATAAAAGAATAGATGAATTAAAAGATTTTCTATTAAAAAATAAGCATGTTAATCTGACTGCAGATTTGTGTAAAGAAATAGAAAATTTTTACAATGGTGTAGCATATGGCTTTCAATTCGAAGATTTGCTTGTGAGTTCCAATGGAAAAATAAAAGTTTTGGTTATGCAGAAGGTAGAGTTAGATGAAAAGCCAAAAAGATGTCCCGAATGCTTTCAAGATGATGTTCGTGGTAATTCCTATTCTCGAGTTCTATATAAAAGTTTTGAATGTAAAAATCCATCATGCCCTGCGAGAAGTAAAATTGGACGCGGTAAGCGTTATGATTTTTACAGCGCAAAGCGACAGATAATGTTAGATAGGAATTCAAGTAATGATTATATTGATGATGAGACATATACTGCATTTAGAAGGGATGTTATAAGCGAAAAGGAAATTACTATTAACAAGTTAATTCTATTATATTCATGGGAAGGAGATAGTATTGAATTAATAAATTCTAAAGTCACTAATAAACATTTTAGTTATAAAAAAAGAGACGTGATAGAAAGCAAGTTTACTAAATTTACAAATAAAGATCAGTACAATAATTTACCATTAATTAGGCTTCTGAAAAGTATAAATAATTGCTTGATTTATCCTAATAATTTTAATTTTAAGAATTATGAAAAAATTGAATCATCATATATTTTTAATGGTGATTCAACAGATTTAATACCTTTAATAAATAAAAAAACAAATATTAAAAACATAAATGGAGCTATAACTTCTCCACCGTATTACAATGCCAGAGAATATTCACAATGGCCAAATTTAATATGTTATTTGGTGGATATGATGTCTAATGCTAAAGCGGTTTTCCTACAATTAAATAAAAAGGGTACCTATATTTATAATATTGGGGATGTAGTTGGCCAGGACAATATTTATATTAGATCTAACATGTCGAAAAGACGGCAAATGCTTGGGTTCTTTTCAATTGCCATTTTTGAAATAGTTGGCTTTAAAACAATTGGTAATATTATTTGGGACAAGGGGGAAGTCCAAAGTAAAAGGAACTCAACACCTAACCATTTTTCAGGATATGTTAAGCCAATTAATGCGTTTGAGCATTGTTTCATATTTTCGAAAGCGTATGATAAAGAGTTAATTCCAACAAGTATAAAGCGTATAGAACCAGTTAAAAAAATTAATTCGAAAGGTGAAAATATTTTAGGTCACACGGCTCCTTATCCAAAGGATATTGCAAAATTAATAATTCCTTTCGTGAAGACCAATGAATATGTTATAGACCCCTTTTTAGGAAGCGGAACAACGATTATAGCCTTAAATGAAGAAGGATATTTAAGTCTAGGATTTGAATTAGACTTAAAATATTACAAATTAGCTTTAGATCGTATTTATAACTCATCAAACGACTTGCTAAAATTGTTGTAAAATGGCCATTGGTTTACTTAAACTGTTCATGTATGTTGTCCAACTACTCTTTTTATTATCCATTGAGTTTATTTGACTTACAATAAATTCTTTTAATGAATAATTTTGTTGCATCATATTAGATACGTGCTTTGACCAAAAAAGGTTAGTCGGTCTTGCTGGTGTAAGCAGTACATTTAATTTTGGGTCCCAAATATAATTATGATTCATGACTGAGCTTTGATGAGCGATATCAACTGCATCTTCATTATCTTCTTTCCGTTCTTTTTTTGTAAAATCTTCAATGTTAATAGGTTCTAATTGTATTGGATCCATCAATGTATCTTTTACTAAATTTAGTGAGATGTGGGTTGTCACATATTCATATAAAGAGTATCCTCTATATAGTCTTGTTTTGAAGTAATTCTCATATTCAGTTTTAACCTCCAGCCAGTCTATTGTCTTATTAGTTTTCTGTGAAACTTTTATTTTAATATTTCTGTCTTTTTTGGAGATAGAAAAGAAAGCAAAGTATGTAAGTACTAAAGTAATATCATCTGAAACATCTTTTCGTGCATATTCTACTGAAGGATTAAATAATCGAACATCATTTTGATTTATGCCATTGTTCTCGTGAGAATCTATGCTAACTTGTTGTCCTCCTTTTATGTTGTAATATAGAAAGCCCTTCCACTTGTCATTTCCCTTATTTGAATACTTAACACCTTTTTTTCTTTGTAGCAAAACATCTTTTTCTTTGAGTTTATTACAATATAGCCAATTTTTTAACGTATTATATGCTGATCTTTGAGTTTGAGAAGATGAAGAACCAGTACTACGTATATCAATAATTGCTGATACACTATCGTCAGATCCAAGTTTATTTTTTAATTTTTTGAAAACATTATTTTGTTTGTTACTGCTCAGTGATAATTGATCGAAATAGTCATTGTTTACGAATTCCACTACAACACCATTATCAATTGTTTTTAATTCATTATATGTTATATTAGCAGCACATATATGGTCAAATGGAATCAAGCATCTATTAGTTCTACTTGTTCTGTTTTGAAACAATGTATCTGGTACATAATATTGACCTGTTTTTTCAGAGATATTCTTAAACTTAGTTTCAATTGTTTTTTTTTGGTCGGGATTTAAAGAACTTTTTAAGATTTCTAAACCTTCTTTTTTTAGATTGTTAATATTGTGCATAACTTGATCTCCTTATCTATTTAACTTACCTGTATGATTGAAAAATTTGTTACTTATAATCATCAGTGTTTAAATTTTATATCTATCTTTATATACATTCTTATATTATCACCTATATAAGAATTAATGTAGTATTATTTTAAGTAAAAATAGATTTAAAGACAATACTATGGTGGTTAATTGAAAAGAAAAAACTAGTTATAATTTTATTTTTGAATGGTACTTAAATGAAATGAATAACCAAATGAAAAAATAATAGCTCAAGTACTATAGTCTTCTTATAATGCCTTGATAAAGACAATAAAAAGCAGTTTTCATTGGATTTTAAATGACTAAAAAAATATATATTTTTGATTAACATGAAGTAAATTTGATGAAGATGAATAATGATAAATAACATAAATTTTTATTAGTTAGTTTGTTTAGCATTCAAATTGTGCAAGTATTCTATAATTTAAAATAATTGTTCGTTTATATCTTGTTTAAAAACTGAGTAAAATTTAGGAGAATAGTTTTGGCAGAAGATACAATTAAAGACTCTATAATTTTGACACAAATACGATGTCGAAAGTGCTAATAAACTTGAAAATAAAATTCATGAAGAATATAAAATTAATAAATTGGCAAAAATTACTAAAAGAATATACAACCGCCTACATTTTTAATTCAAAAATTTCGGGAAACAAGGAATATTCAGTTTATGTTGGCGAAACTAATGATATTCAAAGAAGAATGATTGAGTATCTAGGTGAAGACTCCAAAATTAGAGCCGACTTTGCGAATTTTAAACATTCAACTGATACAAAAATGTATGTCGTAGGACAAGAGCACTTTAATAAATCTATGACACTGGATATTGAAAATAGGCTTATGCAGTATCTAAGCATTGTTTCGGCTGTTACAAGATTAAATAATCGCCGTTTTAATGAACAGAATAAATATTAAGATTCCGAAGAATTTGACGACCTATTCAAAAGAATATAGTGGAGCCGCATAAAAAAGAGGAGACCTACTGCTAGAATTTTTTTAAGATAAAATAAAATGAACAAAAACGAGACATTACAATACTTAGATCAACTTGGAATTAAATATGAAATAATGGAGCATCCAGCTGTTTATAATATGGCAGAAATGGAAAAGATTGCTCTGCCGCATCCTGAAGCAGATGCTAAAAACCTGTTTGTGAGGGATGACAAGAAACGTAACTACTATCTTTTGACGATTAAGGGCGATAAAAGAGTCAACTTACAGCAATTTCGTGAAGAAAATGGCACTCGCAGACTTAGTTTTGCCTCACCGCAAGATTTGAAAGAAAAAATGGATTTGGAACCAGGTTCCGTCACACCTTTGGGGTTGTTAAATAACTCTCACCACGAAATCCCCTTTTACTTAGATTCATATTTTAGTGACCAGCCTAGAATCGCTGTTCATCCCAACGACAATACAGCTACTATTTGGTTGAAGCCGCAAGATTTGCTTAAAGTCATAAAGGACTTGGGCAACCCCGTTAAAGTAGTGAAAATGTAGCCCAAACAATAACTGCTGAATATTAAGACGCAAATTAGCAATTTGCGTCTTTTTTAGGTTAAAGACATACAGGCTATTTGTTTGTATATATTTATTAAATAAATACCAATAAATTATTAACAAAAGGTAAATATTTTTATTTGTGAATTTAATTGGTTAAATTATTTAGTCTTTCATTGTAAAATCTTTTTCGTTGCCGTTAATCTCCGATCAGGACTATGATATTGCTTTAAATGCACAAAGAATTAAAGACCTGAACGCAGCTAATGATGGTAACAAAGCTGATGTTAAAAAAGTAGTTATAAGTTTAACAGTGATAATGATTCAAAAATATGTAACTTATCTTGTATTATTTATAGTATCTTTCTTTCTTGTGTATAAACCTAAATTCTCAAAAAAACTGTTGTTTAAGTTGGAATATAAAGTATTTATTTAGTGAATGACTTTTAATATAGATTTTAGGTCATTTCTAGATAAATCTGCTAATATCTCATCAACGTTGAAATAAAATAGCGATTGATTATAGCAAAAAGTTGAGGCTATATTTTACCCCCCTTTCAGGAAAAAGGATTGTTGTCGGTCACTCGGGAAACAGCTGGTTAGGAACTAATTTTATAAAAAACGCATATGAGTAGGGATAGATTAATTATTAGCATTCTGACTGAACATTTAACGGGGTTATTAATAACTAATTTTGAAATCGTATTTGGAGGTGCGGACAGTAAAGGAGTTATTAATTACTTAGCAATAAACTAAATAAAAGCAATATCATCATGTTAAACGAGACTATTATGTTAAACGCATCAGTAAAGCATGACTAAAACGAAAAAGTCGTTTTAGCGAATAATTTTTACTGCTTTTTAGTAAAGTTATTTATGCTATAGCCCCGGAAGAGTACTGCCTAATCTTTATTTTTCTTTTATGGAGTTGACATAATTAAGAAAAAATGATAGATTAAAAGTCAATTAAATAGCAAACATCTTGCAAAGCAGAGTAACTATTTTATTACTAATAAAGAGAGCTGATATTTGGGTGAAAGTCAGCTAGCGATATGTAGTGAACATGGGCTTCTAATTGATGTCTATTGGTGATAATCAGCCAATAGCGGAGTTGCATCCGTTATTTTTGCAAGCTATTGTTTGATAGTTAATGAGGTTTATTACGTGAGTAATAAATGAATAAAAGGTGGTAACGCGAGCACTCGTCCTTAAGTAGAAAAGGATGAGTGCTTTTTTTATACAAAAATATGGAGGTTTTTAGATGACTAAAACTGCTTATACTAACGTTAATTTATTTAACGGAATTGATGATAAAATTCAATCTAATACCACGTTGGTGGTTGATGATGAAAGTGGCAAGATTACCAAAATAGGTGAGGGTATTGCACCTGAGGCTGATCAGACGGTAGATTTACAAAATAAATATGTGATTCCTGGTCTAATCAATTGCCATACACATATTATTATGGATCCTTTGACCCCCGATGGTGGTAGTGAATCTGATGTGGTATCTTCAACTGTGCGTGCAGTAAAACATTTGCATGATTTATTAAAATCTGGTGTTACCTATATTCGTGAATGCGGCAGCACATATAATATAGATATTGCTCTTAATAATTTAATTAAGAAAAATAAGTTAACTAAGGTGCCAGAAATCGTGCCAGCAGGGCACCCATTCTCTATGACTGGTGGTCACGGCGATTTGCCTAATTTTGGTGTATTGGTTGATTCACCAGATGAAATGCGCAAAGCTGTGCGCCAGGGAATTAAGGCCGGTGCCAAAGCAATTAAAGTGATGGCCACAGGTGGCGTAATGACGGAAAACGATTCTCTTGATGATCCCCAATTAAGTGAAGCTGAGATGCATGTTGCTGTTGAAGAAGCTCATCATAAAGGTTTGACTGTGGCAGCGCACGCTGAAGGCAACCGAGGAATTTTGAATGCGATTAAGGCTGGCGTTGACAGTATTGAACACGGCTTTTACGTTAATGACGAAGAAATTAAACTGATGATTGAAAAAGGAACATATTTAACACCAACAATAGTTGGAGCTTGGGCATTCATCGAATATGCTCCTGGGAAAATTCCTGACTGGGAAATGAATAAAATTGCGGCTGCTTGGAAAGATTTGCGCGGTAATATTACTAAAGCTAAAAATGCTGGTGTCAAAATTACTTTGGGTACTGATGCCGGCACACCATTTAATGACTTCACGATGACTCCGCAAGAATTGCCTTTACTAGTAGAACAAGGCTTTACTAATTTTGAAGCTTTGGAAACCAGCTATAATTCTGCCAAACTACTTAAAATTGCTGACGAATATGGTTCGCTAGAAGAGGGCAAATACGCAGACTTTTTGGTACTTGATGAAAATCCGCTAGAGAAAATCAGTGCGGTTGTGCAAAAAGATAAGGCAGTTTATAAAAAGGGTAAGAGAGCTTACTAAATAAAAGCAAATGATTTTGCAATTTCGAACAAGTGTTCCAGAATAAAAGAAGCTACTGAAAAAGTAGCTTTTTTATTATGGGGGAGAAAAAATGAATCAAAAATTTTTAGACGTCATGAAGGATGAGGGGCCTGTCACCATTGTCACGATTAATGCTAACCCTGCCAGTGTGGTAAACACCTGGATGTCCTACGTTAAAATCAATAAGGAAAAGAATTGTCTATATATTCCAGCTGCTGGCATGCACAGCATTGAAAATGATTTTGCCCAAGATAACCATGTCCTGTTAACTATGGGTTCTAAAAAAGTTGAGGCTGCAGCTGGACCTGGGGCCGGCTTTCATGTTAAAGGAACCGGTGAATTTTTGGCAGAGGGACCTGAATTTGCTGAAATGAAAAAGCGCTTTCCGTGGATGCGTGAAGTTTTGCAAGTCAAAATTGCTCAGATTGTGCAAAAGATATAAATCAAAATACCTAGGTAAAACTAAAATAGTCTTGCAGTTTGTTTTTTAAGCCAAAATTATTAATTGCTCTTTTTTAAATTTATCTTTAATTTTATCCTAATTTTAGATACAATAAGAGATATAATTTTTTATCCAAAAGGAGGATTAATAATGAAAGCTTTACTTTACAATATGACCCCGGAGCAGAAGGTCTATGTAGATAAGTGGAACCAAAATCATCCAGAAGATGATTTAGTAACAACTGATGACAAGCTTGATGCTAAGACTGTGGAGATGGCGCAAGGTTATGATGTTGTCAGCGTTTTGCAGGTCTTTGATATAGATGAGGAAGAGGTCTATCGTAAATTGAGCTCTTATGGTATCAAACAGATTGCCTTAAGGTCTGTGGGTTATAATATTATCAATTTTGACTTTGTTCATAAATATCATATGATCGTTACTAATACACCAGCTTATTCTCCCCGTGCAGTGGCTGAAAATACTTTGACTTCTGCAATGTACTTGTTAAGAAAATGGGGTCCTATTTTAAACAATGAAAAGGAACACCTTAACTTTGTTCGTGAAGAGAACTTAATGAGTGACGAGATCTATAACCAGACAGTGGGTATTATTGGAGTTGGACGCATCGGGTCTTGTGTGGCAGAAATGTTTCATGCCTTGGGCGCTAAAGTGATTGGCTACGACTTGGTTGAAAATCCTGCTAATGAGGCATTTTTAGAGTATACCGATTTTGATACTGTGGTTAAAAATGCTGATATCTTGACCCTGCACACGCCTTTAGAACCTTCAATGGCAGATATGATTAGTGCCGAGCAGTTTAAAGAAATGAAGAATACTGCATATTTGATTAATGCGGCTAGAGGTCCTCTGGTTAACACACAGGATTTGATTGCAGCGCTCAAGAATAAAGAAATTGCTGGTGCTTCATTGGATGTTATGACTGGTGAAGAAGCAATTGTCATGAAAAAATTTAAGGATATTTCCGAATTGCCAGTTGAGTATCAGGAATTAGCCAAAATGCCTAACGTGGTCTTTACGCCACATTCCGCCTACTACACGAAGACATCTGTCAAAAACATGATTGAACACAGTATGACGGACGTTAAACGAGTATTAAATGGTCAAAAACCAGTTTACTTAGTTGAAGAATAGCTCATAGTTTATTTTTAGTTTAAAAGTTGACCGACTGTAAAGCCGGTCACTTTTTTATTGTTAAGATTGTAGTTGGCAAGTATAGCAGAAAAATTGCTATAATGTACAGGTGTAGAAAAAATTATCGGAGAAAAAGATGAAAAGGTTTCATCATAAGTTTACGTTACCCGCAATTTTAATTTTGCTTATCGTCGCAATTGTACTTCTTCTCACGGGTATAGCGAATATGCGTAATCAAACTACGCTGCCGCCAAATGGTAATGCGAGTGCGATCGGTGTGGAATTAAATCAGGATTATGGCTATGTTGACTTACATGAGCTGCAAGCCAACGGCATTTCATTTGTCTATTTGAGAAGCACCCAGGGGCGGTCATACTTTGATGACGATTTTTTATTATATCGGGATCAAGTATTAGGAACAAAATTAGCTTTTGGGACAGTGATTGCTTACAGTAATGAATCTACACCCATGCAACATTACCAATATTTTTTGAAAAAAGTAGGCACTGATACCGGTAGTTTGCCGATCTGGATTGAACCTGCAATTGATGACTATGATATCGCTTATATCAAACAAATGGCGCAATTTACCGGCATGCTTTTAAGATTGAATAAACGGGTCATAGTAGATGTTGCTGTAAAGTACAAAAAGTATTTTCCGCATGATGTGCAATTTATTACTGGTGGCAGAAAAGCACCAGATAAAATGCAGTATGCTTTTTGGCGGTATACCAATGACGGACGGGTAAAATCAGTTAAGAACTTAGAAGATGGGGTAGTTATGTTAACATACAATGGCACGGTTACCCAATATAAAGAAAAATACGGACAGTTAACACAATAATGAAAACAGAAATTCAAGCAGTTTTAACCAGATTAAAAATGACTGAACCAACTTTGATTCAGCAAGAAACGCGTACCCCTATTTTAAATGGTGCAAGTTGTATAGCTCTTGCTAAGACGGGCACGGGAAAGACCTTGGCTTATGCGTTGCCTTCATTAGAAAAGATGGAAAAAGGCAATCCGAATAGTTTAGTGATTATTGCTCCCACAACGGAGCTGGCGGTACAAATTCGGCACGCTATTAATCCGTTTATTAACGCCCTTGGCTTAATGGGCATAACGCTTGTAGGGGCTGGCAATCGCAAGCGGCAGGAAGACAACTTGAAGAAAAAACATCCTGAAGTAGTAGTTGCCACACCAGGACGTTTTTTCGATTTCTTTTCTGCTAATCGTATTAAAGTTAATCAAATAAAGACTTTAGTTATCGACGAAGCTGACGATGTATTAGAGTTTAATAAAATGGAATTGTTGAGTGCTTTAGGACAAAATTTGGCCTCAGATGCGCAAATCTTGCTGTTTGGGGCTACAGAATCTGAAATAACTAAACAAGCAGAAGATATTTTTGCCCGTAAGTTTATTACAATTGATGTCAGACCGGAGCAGAAATCAACCGTAGCAAATTATTTCTTGCAAATAGATAATGCCCATAAAATTGATTTTATTCAGCGCTTAATGCGTCTTGACGGCTTTAAAGGAATTTTGTTTTTTGACTCCAACCAAACAATGATGCATTTTGCAGGTATTTTAGCACATACTAAAACTAAATTTGGCATCTTGGCTAATGATTTTGGCAAGCAAAACAGAGCAGCAACTTTGAATGATTTTAAAGTAGGCAGAATTAAGTTATTGTTAGCAACGGATTTAGCGGCTCGTGGTTTAGATATTCCTGGTGTTACTTATGTGGTTAATTACGACATTCCCAGTGAGTTTAACACTTATATGCACCGGGCCGGTCGAACTGGTCGCATGGGCGCAAAGGGAATCGTTGTAAGCATAGGTGACGACCACGATTTTCGCGATCTGAAGAAGTTACTTGCTCGGAGTGTTAAAATTGAGCGGGTGTATTTTGCTGGTTTTCATTTGTCTACCAAAATGCCACGTAAAAAGGAAAATAAAAAAGGGGACATAAATGAACAAAAGCAGCATGTTGCTGCAAAAGAAAAACATAAAAAGCGTAAAAATAAAAATAAGGGGTATCATCCTCATTATTTAAAAAGAAAGGAGTAAAAATGAGTCGACTAGTTGCTTGGCTGGAAGATTATATTTTGCCTTTAGCAAATAAATTAGGGCAAACTCATTGGCTGGTAGCATTAAGGGATGCATTTGTTTCCGTAATGCCGATCACTATTGCAGGTTCAGTGGCCGTCCTGATTAAGAGCTTGATTGCTGCTGCCAAAACCGAATTAGGCTGGAAAGCTTTTGCCTGGGCAATGCAGCCTCTTTCTTTAGTTTGCAACGTTGTCTGGCGGGGGACATTTGCCTTATTTGCGCTCTTTTTGTCAATGTCTTTAGGTTATCATTTAGCTAAAAGCATGGAAGTTGATCCGGTTGCTGGTGCAATTGTTTCATTATCATCTTTAGCAATGAGCATCGCCAATTTAACCAAACTTAAAGTTAATGGCAAAATTATCCCCGTTCACAAAGCTTTTAATATCTCTCAATTTTCAACTACGGGAATTTTTACCGCCATTTTATTTGGAACAATTGGCGTAACAATTTTTGCAATTTGCTTTAGAGCGCGAATCAAGCTTCACCTGTCCGCCAATTTGCCTTATGCGGAACAAATGGCTTTTGATTCACTTGTTCCTGCTATCATTGCCATTTTCTGTGTTGGTATGATTAACTTTGTTTTTCAGACAATTACGGGCACTTTCTTTGGCAATTGGCTCCTTAATTCAATTCAAATTCCACTGGTAAAATTAGGCCAAGGCTTTGGCATGGTAATGCTTGTGACCTTGTTAGTGCAAATTTTCAGCTTTTTTGGTTTTAATGGCCTAAGCGTTTGGGCACCGATTTTAGACTCAATCTGGCTGACTGCACAAAATGTCAATGTTACCGCTGCTCGCGCGGGAAAAGAAGCGCCTTTTATTTGGGTTCGGGGTTCATTCGATGCTTTTGCCTGGTTCGGTGGAGCAGGTGGTACATTAATGTTGATTGTAGCTATTCTGCTTTTTTCAAAACGCAGTGATTATCGCACGATTGCCAAAGTTGCGCTGGCTCCAGGAATTTTTAATATCAATGAGCCAATTATTTTTGGGTTACCCGTGGTGCTCAATCCTGTGTACTTTATCCCATTTGTGCTTGCACCGCTAGTTAACGTAGCTTTTGCCTATGGTGTAAGTATGATGAACTTAGTTAATCCTGTGCAAGTGGCGGTACCGACAGTGGTACCACCAATTATTGGGCCATTTTTAGCATGCAATTATGATTGGCGTGCAATTGTACTATCTATTATTAACATGTTAATAGCTTTGGCAATTTGGACGCCATTTGTTTTTGCGGCTGATAAAATCGCTGATTCTAACACGCCACAACCATATTTTACCCGTCAATATTAATTACTAAAAAAATTGGCTTTTAGCGCTCAAATTTGGTAAAGTTAATTTATTGCGACCCTGTAGTTTATCTGGATAGAACAATGGTCTCCTAAACCGTAGAGGTGAGTTCGAATCTCACCGGGGTCATAGATACATCAGTGATTACTGATATTTGTTGTATAACTTTGAGCTCAGTTGTTAACTGACTTATCAAAGTTATTTTTTTATATCACAAGTAGTGAAAATAGTATCACGATAATAGAGTCTACTATTAACTGTAATCAACAACATTTAAAAAGTCTGACTATCAATAAGACAATCAGACTAAAGTTTGAAAAATTTGTTATTTAAGTTAATATAAAAATTTATATTCTTGTTTGAGAAATAAAGATAAATTAAAATGTCAGATCTAGATAAAATATGCAAATGATTTAAGATAAATGATGATAATAAAAGCTAACCTGGAGTGTTCGGATTATCATGACCATAGGAATTTTTTAGATTAATGCGGCCATTTCTTTTTTGACTAATTAGTTCGGTTTTTTCTTTTTTAGCCAAATTTTTAGCGTATTCCAAAGCATCAGCCTTGCGCTCAAAGACTTTAGAAACTTTGTCACTCCCGGCAATTTTGACAGCCCATTTATCACCGTGAGTAGTAACCCAAACATTTTTAGTGACTTCTTCTTTACTCATAATTTATTCACCTCTTTTCAAAACAATTATACAGCGAATTAAAGGTAGATGTGAAAGAATACACATTTTAATTTATATTATTTATTAAGTATCATTCTGCTAGTCTAAAATTAGGACATAAAAACCTGATAAAGTGAAATCATGAATTACATGACTGAACTATCAGCTTTTTTATAACTTTTTTAAAATACCTAAATATTAAATCAGCTTAAATTTAAAGCACCTATTTTATCACCATGACTGACATTGGTGTTAGATACTCTGTCTATGCTTTTAAGTTTTTCCATATTGGTAATAACTATTATTATTTCAGTAGATTTTCCAGCTTTAATTATTTGATCAATATCCATCGTTCCAATTTCATCACCGGCAGATATGTGTTCTCCCTCATGCACTAAGATATTGAAAGGAGCACCTTTCAGCTCAACCGTATCAATTCCTAAATGTAAGAGAACTTGAATTCCACCATCAGTGCTAAATGTAATTGCATGTTTAGTGGGAAAGACAGAAAGTACGGTTCCGCTGATAGGGGAAAAAAGTTTATTTTCAGTGGGCTTAATGGCAAAGCCATCACCCATTATTTTTGTTGAAAAGACTTCATCCGGAACAGAAGAAAGTGGAATTAATTCACCCGTCACAGGAGCTTGAATATTAATTTTTTTTGTAAATATTTTTTTAAATAAACTTACCATTTTTAAACCTTTACTGATACATTGTTTGCCATACATCAGCCATTCTTGTCATGGCTTCTTCAATAACAGCGTGTGAAGTTCCTAAATTTAATCTCAAAAAGTTGTCTGCATTAGCAACATAGTCATCACCAATGCCCACTACAACCCCGGCTTTTTCTGCCATTACTTGTGCAATTGTATGCATATCTATTCCACTTGCGGAAATGTCAACCCAAGGTAAGTACGAAGATTCCATATCCATCATTTTCCAGCCAGGAAAAGAACTGGCAATCGCTTCTTGAGTAATTTTAAGATTTTCCTTGATATAAGCGGTACATTGCTTTAACCACTCATCACACTCTTCATAAGCAGTGACCATAGCCACTTGACCCGGTACATTTGGCGATGTTACTGAATTTCGCGCATATTGTTGCCGAAATTGCTCACGGATCTTAGGATTGGGAATTATGGAATATGAAAGTTTTAAACCACCCAAATTAAATGCTTTATTAGGTGATGTAAACATTACCAAATTATCAAGATACTGCTTGTCTAATTGTAAAGAGCTGGTAAATGGGCCCTTCATTATTTGTTCAGAGTGAACTTCGTCTGAAACTAATAAAACATTGTATTTCTGGCAAAGTTGTGCCATATGAGTAATTTCATCTTTACTCCAGACTCTGCCTGAAGGGTTATGAGGATTACAGAAAAAGGTTAGTTTTGGGTGCTTTTCTTTCATTTCATACTCAATTTTTTCCCAATCAAGGTAATATCTGTTATTAATGTTTTTTAAAGGAACACAAATTACCTTTCTATCATTGTGTTCTGCAGCGTAGGCAAAAGGGCCATAGACTGGGGTGTTTAATAAAATGGAATCAGTCGGTTTGAGTAAGGCCTGAACAATAATATGCATATTCGGTACAGTGCCGTAGCCTAAGCTAATCCAATCATGTTCTACATGATTATTATGCTTTTTAAGTTGCCAATTAATTACACTTTGGTACCAGCGTTCTGTAGAGTAGGTATAGCCATAAGCCCCATTATTTGCGACTTTGGCTAAAGATTTTCTAATTTCAGGTGCTGCTTTAAAATCCATGTCTGCAATCCAAAGTGGAATAAAATCATCCCTGACTTTGGGGAACTTGCTGTGAACAATTTTATTATCCCATTTTCGTGCATTATCAATAGTTCTGTCTGCTAACGAATCAAAATCATATTTTCCCATTTTTCTCCTCATTAAGCCGTTATGCCGTTATTCATTAATTTTTCTACACCGTCTTTAACACTTTGTACTTGAGCCCCATAAACTACTTGGACAGATTTTTCTGCCTTCATAACTGCAAGTGCACCAGATTGTTTAAGTTTGTCTTCATCTATTTTAGACGGATCATTTACTTCTAGTCTGAGCCGGGTGACGCAATTATCAAGAGAAACAATATTGCTTTGACCACCAAGGGCCTCTAAGATGACTTGGGGATCATAAATACCATTATTCTGGGTCATTACAACGTCACCTTCGCCTTCACGACCAGGCGTTTTAACATTGTATTTTAAAATGTACCAGCGGAAGAAGAAGAAGTATATTGCAAACCAGATTAGTCCAATTGGAATTAAAACCCACCATTTGGAGTTAGGTTGAAGCCAGCCAAACAGAATCCAGTCTAATACACCACCATCAGTGTTACCCATACATGCTCCAGCAATCATCATTACTGAAAGTGATAAGCCTTGTAAAATAGTGTGAAATACGTATAGCATTGGTGCTATAAATAGAAACAGGTATTCCGTCGGTTCAGAAATTCCAGAAACAAAGGCTATTAGGGTAGCTGAAAGAAGTAGGCCTTTGATTCTATTGCGATTTTCTGGTTTGGCAGTGACATAAATTGCCAAACAAATAGCTGGTAAACCAAACATGAATGTTGGCATGAATCCTTGTGAAAGGAAGGCTGTTGCTTTGTGAGAAATTGGTACTCCTGCATTTAGTTGTGCATAAAAGATGTTTAATGCCCCTGTTACAACTTTACCTTTAACAATTGCTGTACCGCCGGCATCTGTAAATCTAATCATTGCAAGTAAAATGTGGTGTAAACCCATTAGTTTTAAAATGGAAAGGGCGATACCGTATAGAAATGGACCAAAGACTCCTGCATTTTGAATTAAGTGTCCCAAAGCGACAATTCCACTTTGAAAAGTCGGCCAGATAAAAGGGATGATTAAACCAACAAAAGACTCGACTATTACTGAGATAATTGGTACAAATCTGATTCCGCCGAAGAACGAGAAGGCGTCGGGTAATTTGATCTCCTGATATTTTTCAAGTAAATAATAAGTGATCAAACCAACCACGATACCACCTAAGACACCCATTTCCAGACTTTGGATTCCTAAAACGCTAGCTTGGCCCATTGCCTGCATTTTGCTAGCTGGAGCAAGCTTATGTTGCTGCCCCAGCATAAAATTAATTCCCATGTTCATGGAAATATATCCAGCTAGAGCTGCTATGGCACCAACCCCTTTATTTCTTTTGGCCAAGCCAAAAGGCAAAGCCATAGCAAACATTACAGGAAGATAGGTGAAGCCAAAACTGCCCACAGTATTTATAAAGGTAAAAATAACGTTAACAATATGATTTTGCAAAAAAGAAAATCTTGCCATCATTGGTGGAGCCGTAAAGGCACTACCAATTCCCACTAGAATCCCCATTGCAGATAATGTAGCAATTGGGAACATAAACGATTTTCCTAAATCTTGCAAGAAAGCATAAACTCTGGTTTTCATGCTTTCCTTTTTGATAGGTTGTTCCATATAATTTCCTTTCTCAATATTTGATAAAAAAATACCCAACAACTGTACACAAAAATGTACTAGTTATTGGGTATTGCCTATTTAAAGTAACAAGCCCGTATTTAATTAAGAAGTAACATGAATAATATGAATTAGTAAATATAAGCGATCCGAATCAGAAAAGTTGTAATTAAGCTTGTCTTGTAAATAATAAACAACTTCATTTAAACAACTTGCTGCTTTACGATTATGCTGGCAAAGCAATTTCAGTAGATCCGAATCATTCTGGTTTTCATTTTCACTTTTATTATTTTTACTATTAGTTCTGAGAATCAAATAGTGTAGATGGTTCATCAAACGACTAACAGCAATACTATTTTCAGAAAATTTCTGACCAAACTTTGCTTCAATTATATTATTTACCCCATTTGAAATTTCCATAAAATTGGAAAAGTTTTTAATGGAGCTATCTGATTGTTGGATTTTGTATTCAACAAGATGAATAGCAATAAAACCTGCTTCATCATCAGATAAGGAGACACCTGAAACTTGCTCGATTAGACTGACAGCTTGTTTACCAACCTTGTATTCTTGTGAAAAAAAGCGCTTAATATCGAACAACATGGGATTAGAAAGCTCCAAACCCATATCGTAGCGCTTTACTGCGAAGAAGATGTGGTCTGTTAAAGGAATTAAAAGGTGTTCATCAAAGTTAGCATCGATTTCTTCCCTAGCAAGCTGAATTATTTTTTCAGTTAGTTCAAAATATTTTCGTGGTACTTCTTCAGAAAGTTTTTTGAAAGAAGCTAGCCACTTATCGTCATCAGATATGGCAGAAAAGACTTTATCTTGAGATTTTAATTTGTAATTTTCCCCCGCGTGAGCTTTAAAGCCAATACCGCGACCCCATATTATCTTCTGTTTACCTCCATCTTCCACGAGTATCACATTATTATTCAATACTTGTGAAATTAGCAAAGTAATCTCCTAATTTTAAAATAGCAGATTCGTCAATCCTATATTTTTTCGTAAACGTTTACAAGATGAATTCTAAAAAATAATTATTGGTTTGTCAAGCTCTATTATCAATTTCGGCAATATAATCATATTATACAATTATATGTTATTTAATATATAGTTGACTTTTCAACTTCTACTTGAATTCGTTAGGTAATAAAGCTATTAATCAGCTACTTATTATGCTTAAAAGCCATTATAGAAATCATTAATTTAATTACAATTCTTGCAAATTTTATTTCTTAATCTAGGGGCCAGTTCCAAATTTTAACGATGAGTAATCCAATTATTAAAAATAGCAAAAGAGATACCCCTAATAAAATTTTTCTGGTTTTAGATTTATTTCTCTTATCAAAACTGAAGACAAAGCAAAAAGTTGCCACAACAATTAGCAGCCCAGTAATTAGTAATAGTTTAAATCCATGTGCCATTTTTTCACCAGCCTTAGTTACTTGTTATTTATTAAACCATAATTAACTTGTTTTTATGTAGTTAATATATTAATATAAGATAGAACATGGAGGACTTTATGAAAACAATTAAAGTGATGACTGTTTTTGGTACCAGACCAGAAGCTATAAAGATGGCGCCTTTGGTCCAGAAACTAAAGCAAGATGAGCGATTTGAAGAAGTCACGGTTGTAACGGCGCAGCACCGGGAGATGCTGGATCAGGTGCTTAACATTTTTAAAATTCAGCCCGACTATGACTTTAATATTATGAAGAAAAACCAATCTTTAGAAGGCATAACAGCTAAAGTTTTGGTTGATATGACTAAGGTGTTGAAAGAGGTCAAACCAGATATTGTTTTAGTTCACGGAGATACAACTACTACTTTTGCTGCTAGTTTGGCTAGCTTTTACCTTCAATGTCCTTTGGGCCATGTTGAGGCTGGTCTGAGAACGTGGAATAAGTACTCACCATTTCCTGAAGAAATGAACCGGCAAATGACTGACGATTTGACTGATCTTTATTTTGCCCCAACTAAAGTAAGTAAGCAAAATCTAATTAAAGAGAATCATCATTCAGAAAATATCTTTATTACCGGCAATACTGCCATTGATGCTCTAGCAGAAACAGTGCAGGATGATTATCATCATGAAGTATTGGATTTAATTAAACCGGGTAATAAAATAATTCTGGTAACCATGCACAGACGGGAAAATCAGGGCGAGCCAATGAGACGAGTTTTCAAAGTTATGAAACAAGTTGTTGACAGTCACGATAATGTCGAAATAATCTATCCGGTCCACCTTTCCCCGAGAGTACAAAAAGTGGCCCACGAAATTTTAGGCAATGACCCCAGAATTCATTTAATTGCACCTTTAGACGTGGTTGATTTTCACAATTTAGCTAAATTGAGCTACTTTATTATGACAGACTCCGGTGGGGTGCAAGAAGAAGCACCTGCCTTAAACAAGCCGGTTTTAGTTTTGCGGGATACTACGGAACGGCCCGAAGGTGTCGAGGCGGGAACACTTAAATTAGTAGGAACACAAGTCGACCAGGTCAAAAAAGCAATGCTGGAATTACTTGAAAATAAAGCAGTTTATGAGCAAATGGCCCAGGCAAGAAATCCTTATGGTGATGGTCATGCTTCTGAAAGAATAATGGATGATATTGCTTATTACTTTTCGCAACATAAAGGTGCAAGACCAGCAGACTTTAAATAAGCCAAATAAAAAAGCCAGGAAAATTATTTCTTGGCTTTATTTCTTGCTTTTTTCTTTACGAGCCTTAATTTTCTCTTTAGCTCGCGCAATCATTGTTGTTTCTTGCGCCTGAAAAACCGATCTGGTAGTGAGGTAATTGAAAACACCAACCAAAATTTGGTCAACTATTTTTACTAAGAGGGCATCTAAATGAAGCCAGGACAGTCCTACCAGCATTATTAAGCTGTCTGGAATAAGACTAATGATTCTGTAAGTAAAAAAGACCAGCAATTTTTGCCAGGTTGAATGTTCCACATCAACATTATTAATAAATACGGCTTTTTGATTAAATACAAAAGAAGCCAGGTTTGAAACTATAAACGCGATCGTATTAGAAACTAAGACAGCGCTATGCCACCACTTATGCAACACCATAAAAACAATAGTATTAATAAGAGCTGCAATAAAGCCAAATACCATATAAACAAATAAGTTGCGGTGTCTTTTAACTAGGTTTTGTGCTAAATGATGAATTTTGGGGTCAGACATTGAGTCAAATTTTTGCGAATCCAATTTTTTGTTCTTAGCCATTTAGTCGATCAGCCATTTCCTTAGCTGCATTATCAATTGCGGCGATAGCATCATCGTCTGGGGCATTTTCAATTGTTACAGGCTTAGTAACTTCTTTAGCACCCACCTGCTTGAACATTTTTTCAAAGTCAAAAACATTTTCACAAAAATGACCAGTATATACTTTATCTCCGCTTCCCATCACCGCAAAATATTTTCCAGATAAATCTATGTCTTTCAATTGGTCGTAAAAATCAGCAATTTCGTCAGTCATGGTGCCTTCACCATAAGTATAGGTGACAAAAACACACAAATCAGCCGCCAAATAGTCACTCGCATCGGTAAATTCGGCTTCGCTGCTTTCAACCTCAAAACCATAATCTTGGAGATCTTCTTCCAGTATATCTGCCATATCAGCATCATTACCTGTCATACTTGCATAGACAATTCTAGCCTTCATTTTGCTCATACCTTTCACACAAAACTGATTCACCAAAACATTATACCTAATTTTGTGCATTTAATGAAATTCTTTAGTAAAGTTTTAAAAAACGCTATAATGTAATCAAATATCATTTTACAGAGGGGAATTTAAATTTGATTACGATTAAATCTGTTAGAGAACTAAAGGGTATGCAAGCTTCAGGTCGACTATTGGCATCAATGTTTGAAGGCTTGCGGGATGTGATTAAACCTGGAATTACTACTTGGGTCATTGAAGAATTTTGCCAGGATTTTGTCAAAAGCCGTGGTGGTCGCTTGTCAGAGCAGGGGTTTGAAGGCTACAAATACGGTACCTGTATTTCCGTTAATGATCAGATTGCCCACGCTACTCCGCGTAAGGACACCATTTTAAAGGAGGGTGACTTGGTCAAGGTTGATGTTACCTGCAATTTAAACGGCTTTGAAACAGATTCTTGTACTACTTACCCGGTAGGCAAAATTTCTCAAGCAGATCAGGATTTAATGGAAACTACCAAAAAGGCTATGTATTTAGGTATCGACCAAGCAGTCTTAGGAAACCGCATTGGAGATATCGGAGCAGCAATACAACATTTTGTAGAAGATGAACATCACTATGGTGACGTTAAAGAATTAGTCGGTCACGGTATTCAACCAAGTATTCACGAGGATCCGGAAGTACCACATTGGGGTAAAGCTGGACACGGATTAAGATTGCGTGAAGGGATGACTATTACTTGTGAACCAATGGTCGAAGCCGGTGGGGACTGGCGCATTATTGAAAAAAGTGTCCCGGATCCTAAGGATGACTGGGTATTTTACGCTACTCCTGATGGTTCAAAGTCAGCACAGTTTGAGCATACATTTGCCATTACAAAAGATGGTCCTAAGATTTTGACTTTACAAAAGCCATATGACGGCTACGAAAAATATTTACCACATTTTGACGAAATGGATGATTAAAGTGCATGGGTAAAAAAGCTGAGGCAATCAGGAAACGCTCTTTTTTATTTTATAAAACTGTCTCTGCGAAATTTTCTCAGGGAGAAGTTTTAACCAGTGCGATAGCGATTGCATACTATATTTTATTTTCCATATTTCCTTTTATAATCATTATCGGAAATATTTTGCCTTTATTTCATATTGATACTAATCCCATAGCCAGCTACTTAAAGTTAATTTTTCCGGATAAAATTGCTAAATTTATCATGCCGATAATTAACTCATTGCTAAAAAGCAAATCAACTGGGTACATTTCATTTGGTATTATCTTGGCGTTATGGTCTGTGTCTTCGTTGGTAAACGCTATTAGAATCGGTATGAACCGAATATATGGCGTGCGCGCTGTTGAATTAAGACAAAAATGGCAGATTACTGTCTGGACACGTTCGATTACCATTATGTTAACCAACATAATGATTATTGTTTTTGCGCTACTCAATTTAACGCTTATTTTTGGTCAACAAGTTTTAGAATTTTTACGGCCAATATTTTCCTTTTCTGTTGGTGAAATTGAAAAAATATTCAGTTACCGTTATCCGGTCATCTTTATTACCATGATCGGCTCTTTGTATTATCTGAATTCTTTTTTACCCAATATTAGATTGAAGAAAAAGGTTATTTGGCCTGGCGTTTTTACTACCTTATTGGGCTGGATTGTATTGTCTTGGCTTTTTAGCTTTTACTTGCATCATTTTCGTATCAGCTGGGAAAACTACGGGATTATTGGTACTTTTATCATTTTCATGTTGTGGCTGAATATTTCATCAATTCTCTTTTTACTGGGGACTTGTGTGAATGCTGCAATTGCGACCATGAAATACGGAGAGGTGCATTACTCAGTCGGGCACTTAGCAGAATATATTCAAAGAAAGCGCAATCGGTAAAAATTGGCACAATGGGCTTTATTTTGGTATATTAGTTTTATGTTTTATAGAAAGTGTAAAAGGTATGAAAGTTAGAAAAGCAATTATTCCCGCAGCAGGCCTTGGTACGAGGTTTATGCCGGTAACTAAGGCAATGCCTAAGGAAATGTTGCCTATCGTAGACAAACCTACAATCCAATTCATTGTTGAAGAAGCCAAAAAGTCCGGTATTGAGGATATCTTGATTGTCACTGGTAAAAATAAGCGGCCTATTGAAGATCATTTTGATTCAAATCCTGAACTTGAACAGAATTTACAGGAAAAGGGTAAAACTGGCCTGCTCAAAATGTCGCAAGAAATTACTCACCTGGGAATTAACATATACTATACGCGTCAGCCATATCCTGCTGGGTTAGGTGACGCGATTGCTCGTGGCCGCAGTTTTGTGGGTAATGAACCATTTGTGGTAATGCTCGGTGATGACTTGATGATGGATAAAGTGCCCTTAACTAAGCAACTGATTGATCGCTATAATGAAACAAGTGCTTCTACAGTTGCTGTTATGCCAGTGCCTCATAAAGAGGTTTATAAATATGGCATAATAGAGCCTGATACTGAGATCAAGCCTGGCTTGATTAACGTTAAGTCTTTTGTAGAAAAGCCGGCAATTGATCAGGCACCAAGTGATTATGCAATTATTGGCCGCTATCTTTTAACTCCAGAAATTTTTCCGATTCTGGCGGAGCAAAAGCCCGATAAGAGTGGTGAAATCCAATTAACAGATGCTATTAACACTATGAATAAAACTCAAAGAGTACTTGCCCATGTTTTTAACGGCGATCGCTACGATGTTGGTAATAAGTTAAGTTACCTTGAAACTTCGATTATTTACGGTCTAAAACATCCCGAAACTAAAGACGCTCTGCGTAAATATATTATTAACTTAGGTAAAAAATTGGCAGAACAATCACCAAAATAGCCAATTAACATTTTTAACAATTATAAAAGCCATTAACAAATGATGTGAACCCCAAAATTAGGACACTTTATATTAGCTATTAACTGAGGACTAACTGCCGATATTCAAGCGGAGTTAGTCCTTTTAGTTTGATTTTGATTCTTTTCTGATTGTAATACTCAATATAGTCTCTGATTGCGTCTTCCAGTTCTGTGAGATTCTTAAACTGCTTTTCAAAACCATAAAACATTTCTCGCTTGAGTATCCCGAAGAAGCCTTCCATTAACCCATCATCAAGCGAATTGCCCTTGCGTGACATTGACTGGCTAATGCCATGATTTTTGAGCCACGCTTGAAATTGCGGGTGTTGGTACTGCCAGCCTTGGTCTGTGTGGAAGATCAAACCATTTAGTGCCGGATGTTTGTCCCAGGCCTTTCTTAACATATCCATGGTCTGCTTAAGATTAGGGCTGCGGGAAATAGTATAGGAAACAATCTCTTGGGTGCAGCCATCAATGATCGGTGATAAATAGGTCTTTTGCCCCTTGAGCTTAAACTCAGTTATATCTGAATACCATTTGTGATTGGGATAAACCGCACTGAAGCTGCGTTTAATCAAGTCAGGCTTAATCGGACCCTGAGTGCCGCGATAGCTGCTGTATTTGTGCCAACGTTTACTGACTATGCCAAACAGTTTCAGCTTGTTCATTAGGCGCTGCACCTTTTTATGATTGACTAATAAACCGCGACGCCTAAGCTCTGCAGTAATACGGCGATAGCCATAGCGGTGCTTGTGTTCTTCATAGATAGCTTTGATTTCAGCCATTATTTCTCGATTGTCCCGCTCTTTGTCCTTCTTCTTTAAAGTGTAGTAGTAATTACTACGGGATAAGTGCGGCAGATTGGGATTGGCATTAATGGTATCAAGAATAAAAGTTACGCTGACTTTAAGCTCGCGCCTTAGTTGGGTAACTGCCTGGGCTATTTCCGCGGCTTGCGGTTCTTGGTCCGCTGGTCGACTAAGACGCTCAATTTTTTTACGAATTCGTTCTCGATTTTCAGCTTCAAGTTCTGCTGGCGTAAGCGGTCGTTCTCTTGCTTGAGCCGATGATTTTCCTGTTTGATCAGCTGTTCTCTTTTGGTCATGGGGCGGTCGTCCTCTCTGCTTGTTAACGATATTATACCCATTTTTACGATATTCGCGCAGCCAATTAGACAACATGCCACGACTTTTTAAACCTAAATCTAGTGCTACGTGATAAAGGGGTTCATGGTCAACTATGATTCGCTTGAGAGCTTGCTCCTTAAAATTACTTGTATAAGCAGTGTAAGGCTGATCTAAAATGGCTAGACCGTGACGGCCAATTAAAGCTAACAAGTAACTAATATTAGTCCTGCCAACCCGATAACGCTGACTTAGCTCAGCAGGGCTGATTTGATAATCGTGCCAAAGATGATAGATTTCAATTTTATCTTGTTTAGATAATTTAGACATAAAGATGACCCCCAAATTTGTCCTAAATTTGGGGGTCATATCAAAATGGTTTTTTTTATATAAAATTTTTCTTAATGTCGGGCTAATCACTGTCTTCGGGTAGAAAATTTTTGTATCATGCTGCTTGGAACTTTTTGCTGGAGGATAGATAAAATGAAAGAGATATATATTGTTGCAGCTAAAAGAACACCTTTTGGTCGTTATCATGGCTTATGGGCGGAAAAAAGTGCTATCGATCTAGGTGAAATTGTATTAAGGGAAACCTTGAAAAGCATTAATTTAAATCCGGAAAATCTTGAAGCACTATTTATGGGCAACGTATTAGGTGCAAGTTTAGGACAAAACATGGCTCGCCAAGTTGCCTTGAATACTGGTATGAGTCCGCAAAGCAGCAGCGTCACAATTAATGAAGTTTGCGGTTCGAGTTTGAAAGCTCTGCGCTTAGCACAAGGACAGATGGAAATGGGTGATTTTGGTCTGGTCGCCGTTGGTGGTGCGGAGAGCATGTCTAATGCAATTTACCTGACGGCAAGCAAAGAAAAGCCCAAATTTGAAAGTGAAATGCTGCAAAATGGACTGACAGATGCTTTTTCTGATTCACATATGGGACTTACAGCCGAAAATGTGGCAGAAAAATATGGTGTAACCCGCCAAGAAATGGATGAGTACAGTGTAGCTTCACACCATAAGGCAGCTGAAATTGCCCAACAGGATTTTTTCAAAGATGAAATGATTAACGTTGAAATAAACGGCAAGACTATTTGCCAAGATGAAAATATTCGTCCCGACACCAACTTAGCAGCGCTTAGTAAACTTAAGCCGGTCTTTAAAAAAGATGGTAATGTTACTGCCGGTAATTCTTCTCCTTTAAGTGACGGTGCCAGCATGGTTATTTTAGCAACAGCAGAAAAAGTAGCAGAGCTGAATTTGCAGCCTCTGGCTCGGCTTGGTGCCTTTGCCGAATCAGGAAATGATCCCGCTTATATGGGCATCGCACCATACTATGCTGTAGCAAAGCTATTGCAAAAAACCAACAAGACGATTAATGATTATGATGTGGTTGAAGTTAATGAAGCTTTTGCTGCGCCCAGTGTGGTTTTAGCGCAAAAATTACAGATTCCACCAGCAAAGTTAAATATTTTTGGCGGTGCCATTGCCCTAGGACATCCTCTAGCAGCTACAGGTACTCGCCTGGTCGGAACTGCTATTAACATTATGAATCAGATAAATGGTCAAAAAGCGCTGGTTACTCTGTGCATTGGCGGGGGCCAGGCAATTGCATGTGAAATTGAGAGAATTTAAATGAAATTTTATGAATTAACACCTGCAAAAAGAAGGGCCTTACTGCGTCAGCGCGGTATTGAATTAGATGAAATTGATGAGCAGGTTTTGCATGATCTTGACTTATTGAGTGAAAATGTCATAGGCCAATTGCGATTACCAGTTGGTTTGGTGCAGAATGTGTTGGTGAATGGCCACAAGTATCAAGTGCCACTGGCTACAGAAGAGCCATCAGTAGTTGCTGCTGCTAATCATGGTGCGAAGATTGTGACTGAAGCTGGCGGTTTTACTGCTATTAGTCAACGCAATGGCATTTGGGGTCAAATCGTTCTACAAGCTGCTGTTGATTTTAAAATAGCTCAATTACAAGCTTTCTTTCCTGAATTAATCAAACAGGCAAATAATGAATATGCTAGTTTAGTTAGGCATGGCGGTGGTGTAAAAACTATTACCGCACAGCAAGAAAAAGACTTAGTTTTTCTGAAGGTTCTGGTTGATCCTGCAGAGTCGATGGGTGCCAATAGGGTAAATTCTATTTTAGAGTATATGGCTGAGCAGTTAGCTGTCTTTTCGGGCATTAAGCAAAAATTATTTGCTATTTTATCTAACTATCCCAGTCAAATAACAAAGGCAAAAGCAGAAATACCAGTAGAAGTAATTGGTGGAATAGAAACTGCGCAAAAAATTGCGTTACTCAGTAGAATTGGTCAAACTGATCCTATGAGGGCTGTCACAAATAACAAAGGCATTATGAACGGCGTTGATGCAGTATTGCTTGCTAGCGGTAATGATACTCGCGCAGTTGAAGCCGCCTGCAGCGTTTGGGCAGCAAAAAGGGGGTCGTATACCAGTCTTAGTAAATGGTACGTGCAAGATGAAAAACTGCTGGGAAAGCTCAGCCTTCCTTTACCGCTTGGTGTTGTGGGTGGGTCAATTAAATCCAGAAAAGATGTCAAGCAAAACTATCGGATATTAGGGGAAGAAATTACTAGCCAGGAATTAGCGAACATTATTGCTGCGATTGCTTTGGCTAACAATCTGGCAGCCTTATTGGCGATTGCCACTAAAGGAATTCAAGAAGGGCACATGAAGCTGCAAGCCAGAAATATTGTTGCTGATTTAAAGGCCACTTCTTCTGAAAAGAAAAAAGTTTTGCAGATGTTAATTAAAAGCAATCTTTATAGTCAAACAGCAGCACAAGATTTTTTAAAGGAAATTAGGAAGGAAAACAATGCAAGTCGGAATTGATCAAATTGGTTTTTATACGCCTAACAAATATGTCGATATGGTAGATCTAGCCCATGCTCGTAATGAAGATCCGAATAAATTCCTGATTGGAATTGGACAGCAAAAAATGAGTGTAGCTGATCAAACCCAGGATGCGGTATCAATGGGAATTAACGCGACATTAAGGTATTTAGATCATATTGCTAGGGAAAATGTTGGTTTATTAATAGTGGGAACAGAAAGCGGAGTTGATCAATCCAAATCTGCTTCCCTTTTCATCAAAACGGCATTAAACCTGCCACCAAATGTGCGAACTTTCGAGGTAAAAGAAGCATGTTTTGGTATGACAGCCGGAATTATGATTGCTCGTGATTATGTACGCTTGCACCCCAATCACAGCGCAATTGTTATTGGAGCTGATATTGCTCGTTATGGTATTAATACTGGTGGGGAAGTGACTCAGGGTGCAGGCAGCATCAGTGTGCTTGTTAAAACTGACCCGCAAATAATGACTTTAAGTGTTGGTCACAGTGCTTATAGCGCAGATATTAATGATTTTTGGCGTCCCAACGATTCTGCAGTTGCCTTGGTTGATGGTAAATATTCTAAAGATGTTTATCTCGACTTTTTCAGGCATACATTTACGGATTATCAGAAACAAACGGGCTTAAAAGCCAGCGATTTCACCGCTCTTCTTTATCACTTGCCATTTGTGAAAATGGGCTTTAAGGCAAACCAGTTGGCAATTGAGAAGCAAGATGAAGAAACTAAAAAGCGTCTGGCGGATAATTTTGCTGCAAGTGCTTGTTATAGTAAAGAAATTGGTAATATTTATACTGCATCTTTATACTTAAGCCTTTTGAGTTTGTTGGAAAATGCTCAGTTGCCTGCGAATGCAAAGGTGGGTTTGTTTTCATATGGTTCAGGTGCTATGGCAGAATTCTATTCTGGTCAAATATGTGAGGACTATGGCAAAGCTTTAAACCAAACAGCAGATCAAGAACTGATTGCTCGCAGACAAAAGTTAACTATTCCGGAATATGAACAAATCTTCAATCAAGCTTTAAAAAACCCGCAAGATGGTTTAAAACTTACAAGTGATGAACAGAGTGGCACTTGGTACTTCGCCGGAACTGAAAACCATATCCGTCAATATCGCAAAAAATAGCTAAACAAATAAAAATGCCGCTAAAAGCGGCATTTTTTAGGTTAATCTGACTGCATTTTGGTCAGGTAAAATTTGAATACCGTAAACGGCAATTTTTTCTTTTTGATAACTAATATATATTGGAATACTGCGACCATGAATATTTTTTACTAAGCTGCTGAATTTGCTTTTTGTTAAGGGCTTTTTGCCGGGAAAAAATAGGCAAGCCGTACTAGTAATCTTTACTTTTGCCAATGGAACATTTCTTTGAGCAATAGTTAAATAGAAACTGGTTTGATTGTTTAAGTCATTAGTTAATTGCAAAAAATCTGTTAATCTCATTTTTTATTTTTCCTATACAAATTAAAAATGTTATACTATAAGATATTATTTTTAGTGAGGATGGCTTAACTAATTGAAAAAATTAAAGCATAAAAAGTTGTGGCTTTCATCAATTATTATTATTTTATTAGTATTTTTAATATTTACCGGGGCAGGTTACTATTTCTTTAGAGTGGCTTGTGTTCCTGGCAAAAAGAGTTTTTTAAGCTCTTCAAGTAAGGTTCTCAAAAAGACTGATCCCCTTTACCATGAAAAAAAGTGGTTTAAAGGTATTGCTAAACAAAAATGGCACATTGAATCAGCTGATGAAAAGTTTAAATTAGAAGCAAACTTCATTCCTTATAAAAATTCACACAAAACTGCCATAGTTTTACCAGGATACATGGATACTAAAGAAGACATGGGAAAATATGATGCCTTGTTTCACGAATTAGGCTATAATACTCTAACTCCAGATCCAAGAGCACAAGGTCATAGTGAAGGACATTATATTGGCTATGGCTGGCCGGAAAAAAACGATGTGAAAAAGTGGATTTCATACTTATTACAGACAAAAGGTAATCAGCAGCAGATTGTGGTTTATGGCTTGAGTATGGGTGCAGCTACTGCCATGATGACTAGCGGACTGAAATTGCCTCAGCAAGTTAAAGCGTTTGTTGAAGATTGCGGTTACACCAGTGTTAAAGACGAAATCGAACACGAAGCAGGGGTTCTGTACAGCATGCCCGCCTTTCCTCGTTTTCCATTAGTAGAAATTTTGAGTGGCATAAATAAGATCAAAGTTGGTTATTTTATGGGTGATGCGTCCAGCGTGCAGCAATTACATAAAAATCACAAGCCCATGCTCTTTATCCACGGTAGTCAAGATAATTTTGTTCCAACCAAGATGGTCTACCCTAATTATAAAGCTACCAAAGGGCCAAAGGAAATATGGGTTGCTCCTAAAGCTAAACATGCCCAGTCTTTTTCAAAACATCGCCAAGAATATAAAAGACGGGTTGCAGCATTTTTAGCTAAATATGTCAGGTAGGCCGTGCATTATATTTGCTAGCGCTTACATAAGTTTGATATTATAAAATTGTGGTTAAGGTTGACAAAATTTCTATCTCCATAATATGTTTGTTATTGAATCTTTAAAAACAAGTTTATCGCGAAAAAATTCGATTTTTGTATGTTTATATCTGTGAAATTTTTCATTTAAACTGAAAAGTTTTTAATCTACACCTGACCCACAAAAAATAGTTGTCACAGCAAGTGACAACTATTTTTTACCTTAAAGTTAATTTGACAACGCATTCACATCTTGGCGTTTGCGGTAACATATCTACATTTTCAATTAGTCTGACATTATATGCTTCGCTCAAAAGAACTAAGTCTTGTGCCAGAGTGGAGGGGTTGCAAGAAATGTATACAAAAGTTTTAGGCTTCACCCTTAGGATGGTTTTGATCAAGCTTTTTGCCAGTCCCGTGCGTGGTGGGTCAACAATCAAAGCATCAATTGGCATACCATTTTGGACTAATTCTGGTAAAATTTTTTCCACGCTTCCCTGAATGTAATTAGCATTTTTAATATGATTCAGTTCTACGTTATGATTAGCATCTTCGACTGCTTCGGGGATAGTTTCAATGCCAATAACTTGTTTAACCTGATCAGCGGCTAAGATTCCGAGTGTACCTACGCCGCTATATGCATCTATTAGAGTTTCAGTTGGCGTTAAATCTAAAAATTTCAGTGCTTTTGAATATAACGTAACAGTTTGAACTGGGTTTAATTGGAAAAATGCTCGCGGTGACAGTGCAAACTTTTTGCCCAAAATTTCATCAGTTATCTGATTTTTTCCAGCCAGCTTAACTGTTTTGTTACCCCAAACCTGGGGGTTACGCCAGTCAGTTTCATTTTGATAGACACTGACCACGTCTGGCAGGCGCATAACTTGCTCGGCAAGCTGCTCTAAATTTTTGATATTGCGGCCAACAGTAATTAAAGTTACTTGTATTTCATGAGTAGCATATGCTTGCCGCACCACAATTGTTTTTAAACCGTCAAAATGGCGGTAGGGGTCGGCAATTTTAACGTGCAATTTTTCTACTAAGCTTTTGATTTTGCGCTCAGTATCTTGAGTGGCCCGGCTTTGCGTAGGCATAGCAGGTAAATCAAACAGCTCGTGTGAGTTAGGTGCAAAAAGGCCCAAACTGGTCTGTCCATGAGACTGTTCAATTTGGTATTGCGCTTTATTACGATAATGCCATTCTTCTGGAGCCGCAATGGTTTTCTTAACTTTATACTTACTGTATCCCCGGGGATGAAATTTTTTCAAAGCTTCAAGGACGTTGTCCCGTTTATATTCAAGTTGCTTAGGGTAAGCTAAATGAGCCAGTTCCAGCCCACCTATTGCCGGATTAACTTTAGCCGGGAATGCTACTCTGTCTGGACTTTTTTCTTTAATGCGGACTAATTCTGCCTCAATGTAACGGGGATATTCTTTGATAATTTTGGCAACGACCACTTCTGCGGGCAAGGCACCTGGAATGAAAATGATTTTTTTGCGGTAATAGCCGATTCCTTCGCCATTAATGCCCAGTCTTTTAATGGTAATAATAATATCCTTGTCTTTTGGTTTATTTTGATTAAATTTCTTGTACATAGTTTTCTTTCTACAATAAAATAGTAAATGTTAACAATTTATTGTACTCCCAGAAAAAAGGATTTAGCAAGATTAACCAAAATTTGCTAGCATGGAGTTAAGCACTAGAAAGGTGAAATTGTTATGCCAATTATTACTAAAGTAAGTAGTCAAAAAAGACCCGGACGATTTAATATTTTTTTAGATGGTAAGTATTCTTTTTCCGCTGCTGAGCAAACTGTGGCTGAATTTATGCTTTTAAAAGGCCAAGAACTGACTGAAGAACAAATTGCTGAAATTAAGCAATTTGATCAAGATGCCAAGGCTACCAATATTGCATCTAATTATTTAAGTTATGAACCTAGAACTGTTTATGAAGTTTTACAATATCTTAATAAACATGGTATTGATAATGACTCCGCGCAAGCAGCAGTCAGTCAGCTAACAGAAATGGGCTTTTTAGACGATGCTAAGTACACGCAATTAGTGATCGCACAAAACTTGCGGATTGGTACTGATGGACCAGTTAGTGTCAGCAATAAGTTGAGACAAAAAGGAATTGATCCTGAAATAATTGCTAATGCGCTAATGGAAATAGCTGATGCTGACTGGCTGGATGCAGGTAAGAGAGTGCTTAAGTCAATGAAAAGTAAAGTGGGCAAATTGGCATGGCGCGAACTGGAACGGAAAATGACCAGTAAATTATTGAGTCATGGCTTTTCCAGCGCGCTTGCCAGTACAATAATTGCTCAAATTGATATACCGCAAAATGATGAAGATCAAATCGCAGCATTAAAAAAGCAAGGGATCAAAGCCTATAAGCGGTTTCGCCGTTTGCCAGAAAATGAGAGACAGCAAAAAATACGCAATTACTTATTTACACACGGATTTGCCAGTAATGAAATTGATGCTTTTCTAGCGGGTGAAATTATTCCTTTAGCTGAATTAGCTGAATATTAGGAGAAATTATGAAAAAACTACAGAAAAAAGTAACTTTCGTTGGTCGTCCTTTTCCCGATCAATTGATGGACGAACAGAAAACCTTTAATCAATCAAATATGGAAATGGAGCAGAATCAGGTTTTTCAGGATTTTATCGCTAAGAATGATTTAACTAATACTCGTAGCAATATGGTTGTTTTTGGACCTGAAAATTTTATGTATTGGTATGGCGTAATTGCACCCAACGAGGTTGAAGTTCCAAAAGGCTTAATGAAATTTGTTTTGCCTGAAGCCCAAGTGGCAATTACAGAAAAAGATAATCAAAATATTTCCTTTTTTAGTCAGCCATTAAATATGGTTATATCGCAGTTTTTAGCTGCAGTTGCTGCCGAAGGGATTAAAATTTACCAAAATCCTGGTGATAGTTTAACTCCTTACGTTGTGCAAACTTTAAATTTTGCCACAAAAAAACTGACCCAAGAATTATATCTTGAGGACAGTCATTAAATAATTAATGTTGTTTAGGGTCAATTGATAAGTTGTCGTATTCAACATATGCACCAAGACAAGTTGATAAAAGCATAATCAGCATCACAATTCCAACAGATTTACCCACAATTTGATCAAGGGTTAGAAATTCACGCACCACAAAAGTGGCAGCAAAACAAAGAATAAAATCTAAGATGACATTAGCAATTTGTAAAAAATAGCGTCTTCTAATACTGAAAAAGCGTAATAACTGCTTTAATAAACCATCGTCTATTTCAACCGCTAATAAATCTACTGGTCTTTGAATTGTAGCTTTGATGGCAGACATAATTAAAGCACCAACAATAGCGCCAATGGTGGTCCGGAAAAGATCAGCTGAATGCAAAACTAATGCATCATAGCCAATACCAATAATGGTCAGGCTACACAGATAAGGAATTAACAGTAAGAATGTAAAAACAAGTATGACATGACTTTTTTTCATGGGGTAACCTCATTTCTTACGTGCTATTCTAACATATTGTGTGCGTACATGATATAATGTTGGTATTTAATATGTTATTTTAAGAAAGAGAGCACAAAAATGGCTAGCGACCCCGACAAGGAGAATTTATTTGAGCGTTTCAAAAATAAATTTTCCCCTACAAATGATGAAGAAACAAGAGAGCACTTAATTACAGAAATTGCTAATTTACACGAGCACAAAAAGCTTAGTGACAATGAATTTACAATGTTAAATGCAGTTTTGGATTTTCAGGGACGGATGGTACGTGAAGTAATGGTTCCGCGAATTGATGCTTTTATGGTTGATTGCCAGGAGAGTTTGCAGGATCATCTTAAGGAAATACTGCGTGAACCATATTCCAGAATACCGGTTTATCGACGTGATAAAGACAAAATAGTAGGCATCATTCATATTCGGACGGTTTTGCGTAAAGCTTGGGAGAAGGGCTTTGACAAAATTACTTATGATGATGTCATGAATCCGCCACTTTTTGCACCGGAAACAACGGAGCTCAGAGAACTTTTAGTAGAGATGCAACAAACTCAGCAGCAATTGGCTATTTTAACGGATGAATATGGTGGAGTTGTCGGGCTTGCAACCATTGAGGATATAATTGAGGAAATAGTGGGTAATATTGATGATGAAGTGGATCAGACGGAAGTTTTGGTTCACCAAATTGCCCCTAACAAATATGTGATATATGGTAAAATGCCTCTTGATGAATTTAACGAGCAATTCGGCACCGATCTGGAAATGGAAGATGTTGACACTATTGCCGGCTATATGATTACAAAGTTAGGCATAATACCGGCAAAAGGTGAAAAGTTATCTGTCAAATTGGATAATGGCATGGTATTGACTACTAGAAGAATGATGCGTTCCAGATTAATGACGGTTTTGTTGACTGTGCCAGAAGAAAAACCTAAGAAGAAGGAAGAACAAAATACTTAATGAGTAACGAACTGTTGAATAAAGTAAATAAGAGAAGAACATTTGCTATCATATCGCACCCTGATGCCGGGAAAACTACGATTACGGAGCAAATGCTTCTTTTTGGTGGTGTAATTCGCAGCGCGGGGACAGTTAAAGCCCGCAAAAGTGGTCATTATGCTACTAGTGACTGGATGGAAATTGAAAAGCAACGTGGTATCTCAGTTACCAGCTCCGTCATGCAATTTGAATATCAGGGAAAAAGAATAAACATTCTTGATACCCCGGGACACGAAGATTTTTCGGAAGATACCTATCGCACTTTAATGGCAGTTGACTCAGCAGTCATGGTGATCGACTCAGCTAAAGGTATTGAACCGCAAACCAAAAAATTATTTAAGGTCGTAAAGCAAAGAGGCATTCCTATCTTTACCTTTATGAATAAATTGGACCGTGATGGTAGACCGCCACTTGATTTGATTGCTGAACTGGAAGACTTACTTGGCATCGAAGGTGTGGCTATGAATTGGCCAATTGGTTCAGGTCAAACTTTACAGGGATTATATGATATTGCTCATAATCAGGTTGAAATGTATCGCAAGGATGGTCCTGATCGCTTTTTGCCTCTAGATAAAGACGGTAAACTGCCGGCTAGTGAACCATTTAGTCAGAATCCCCAATTTCAAGATACATTAGGAGAAATTGACTTAATTAAAGAAGCTGGAAATCAATTTGACTTACAAAAAATTGCTCAAGGCGATCAGACACCAGTATTCTTTGGCTCCGCTTTAACTAATTTTGGGGTTGAAACTTTTTTGCAGAGTTTTGTTAAAATGGCTCCTGCACCAGCTGGTCATAAAGTTAACGACACTGAAGACTTGGCTCCTGATGATGAAGAATTTTCTGGTTTTGTGTTTAAAATTCAAGCTAATATGAATCCACACCACCGTGATCGGATTGCCTTTGTGCGTATTGGCAGTGGCGAGTTTAAAAAAGGACTGGATGTAACTTTGGCTCGCACTGGTAAACCAATTCGTCTCAATAATGCTACTGAATTTATGTCTAGTGAGAGAATGCAGGTTTCAGATGCGGTAGCAGGAGATATTGTTGGTTTGTATGATACTGGCAATTTCCAAATAGGTGACAGTATTTATGCTGGCAAACATAAAGTGGTTTATCCGCCACTGCCAGAATTTACTCCTGAACTCTTTGTGCGAGTTACTGCTAAGAACGTAATGAAACAGAAATCATTTCATAAAGGTATGGTTCAATTAGTTCAAGAAGGTGCCATTCAGTTATACCAGAATTATCAGACTGATGAGTATATCTTGGGTGCTGTTGGGCAACTGCAATTTGAGGTCTTTAAATTCAGAATGAAAAATGAATATAATTCTGATGTTGAAATGACTAATATTGGTCACAGAGTAGCACGCTGGATTGACCCTGAGCAGCTTGATCCGGCTATGGCTAACAGTCGAAATTTACTAGTAAAAGACCGTTACGGTCAACCGCTATTCTTGTTTGAAAATCAATTTGCAGAGCGTTTTTTCAAGGACAAATATCCAGATGTTAAACTGACTGAAAAACTGTAAACAAAAAACTGGCTTTAAGCCAGTTTTTTTATTTGTCAATATGGATTTCAATTACATGCTGACTTTTATCAAATGTCAACATATATGAAGGATTTTTTTCTTTAACAAGTCGCTTAATAACAAAGTTCGTTTCATCTTTACGAACACGACGATTGTGATTTTCCAAGACAATTCCGATTGCTTTATCACTTTCGGTGTAGATAACGGAGGTATTGCCTAGAGAGTAAACTTTGACATAATTTACGTTGGTCGTATTTAGTTGACTGTGAACTAGGTCCTTATAACTATTGGTTACATCTATTAAATGCATGGATTTCACCCGTTTCTTCTAGTAGTTCTTTTTTTAATTTAAGTATACAACTAAACTAAACTTTTTTCTTTAATAAAAAGCATGATTATTATATTTTGCAATAATCATGCTTAAAAATGACGTCTTTAAATATTAGTTGTGTCATTTGCTGAATTAATAGTGTTCTCATCTTCACTGATAACAATCTTATCTTCAGAAACACTAGCCAGCAAATTCTTCACTGCAGGATGATCAAGTTTATAGTCAGCAACTTTATCTTCAATTTCTTCCTGAATGGTTCTACGCAATGGTCTTGCGCCCATATCAGGACTATATCCTTCATCAACTAATTTCTTTTTAGCATCCTCGGTAACGTTAATTTGCATTCCTTGGTTTTTAACCATGCTGTTTACATCATCAAGCATTAAATTAACAATTTTTATTAAGTCATCCTTAGTCAGTTCGTTGAATTCAATCACATCATCCAACCGGTTTAAAAACTCTGGCTTAAAGAATTGACTCATTGAACTTCTGGCGGAATCTGGTTGATCTGCAGAATTTTCAGCAGTGAAACCAACACTGGTGTTCTTAATGCCTTGACCAGCATTAGAGGTCATGATGATAATTGTATCCTTGAATGATACAGTTCTACCTTGAGAATCAGTTAAGCGGCCATCATCTAAAATCTGTAAGAAAAGATTCATAACAGCTGGATCAGCTTTTTCAATTTCATCAAGTAAAATCAAACTGTATGGGTGACGTCTTACTCGTTCTGTTAGTTGTCCGGCTTCTTCATAACCGACGTAACCAGGTGCTGAACCAATTAACTTGGAAACAGAATATGATTCCATATATTCTGACATATCGAAGCGAATTAAGGCATTTTCTGAACCAAACATTTGCCGAGCCAGTTGTTTAGCTAATTCGGTTTTACCTACACCAGTCGGTCCCACAAAGAGGAATGAGCCGATAGGTCTGCCGGATTTATTAAAGCCAATCCGGTTACGCCGAATTGCACGAGCCAGTTTATCGACTGCTTTATCTTGACCAATAACGTGTGCCTTAAGATTTGGTGCCAAGTTTTGCAACTGGTTTTCTTCTTGCTTTTGTAAGTCACCAACAGGGATGCCAGTTTTTTCTTCAACAATCTTGTTCATGATCTTGCTGGTAATAATAGGAGATTTGTCCGGATCAACCTTTTGATCCTTCATCTTGTTATATTTTTCGATTTGGTCACGGTAGTATGCGGCTTTTTCATAATCTTCATTCTTGAGGGATTCTTGTTTTAATTTCTGAGCCGCATCAATTCGTTCCTTCATTTTTTCCTTGTCGACGTAAGGAATTGTCAGGTTCATTCTTGAACCTGCTTCATCTAACAAGTCAATGGCTTTATCAGGTAAAAAGCGGTCTTGAATGTAGCGCTCAGATAATTCTGCTGCTGCCTTGATAGCATCATCAGTATAATGAACATGGTGATAATCTTCGTAGCGCTTTTGAATACCCTTTAAAATACGGATTGTTTCTGCAACAGAAGGTTCTTTAACATCAACGGGCTGGAATCTTCTTGCCAGAGCAGAGTCTTTTTCAATTTCCCGGTATTCTTTTAATGTGGTAGCACCAACGAGTTGCAGATCACCACGAGCAAGAGCGGGTTTAATAATGTTGCCGGCATCCATTCCACCTTCGGCATTGCCTGCACCAACGATTTCGTGAATTTCATCGATAAAGAGGATGATATCATCATGGCCTTGTACTTCTTTAAGTAATTGCTGCATTCGTTGCTCAAATTGACCCCGAATGCCTGTACCTTGAACTAAAGAAACTACGTTTAGTGATATTATTCTTTTATCTTGCAGCTTGGCCGGGACCGAACCGTCGACAATTTGCTGGGCTAAGCCCTCAACTACAGCAGTCTTACCGACACCGGCTTCACCGATTAGGACAGGATTGTTCTTTGTTCTGCGATTCAAGATTTCAATGACACGAGCAATTTCTTTATCGCGTCCAATAACTGGGTCAATTTTACCTTTTCTTGCTAGAGCAGTAAGATCGGTTCCATACTGATCAAGCAGTGAGCGTCCGCCCCCGGCACCATTGTTGCCGTTATTGACGTTTCCTGGATTCCCATTGCCCATTCTGGGGTCCCCTGGATTTCCCGCATTGCCGTTGTAATTAAACAGGTCGCTGAAATCACCAAAGAAGTCGTTATTATCATTGTTCATATTAATATTTCCTTGTTGTTTAAGTTGTTGATAACATTGTCCACATAAATTAATTTCACGACTTTGTCCGTTAACCTTCGCAAAAAGATGAATGGAAGCTGGTCGTTTTTGACAGTTTTGACAAAGCAATTGTATTACCGCCTTTCATATCAGTTTACTAAATTATATAATTAGCACTCGCAATAATCAAGTGCTAAAACCTGAATCTTATTATTTGTAAGTAACGCTAATATGATAAAATATTGGTGCAAGATCAGATGATTGCATAAATAAAATTGACTAAAAAGTGGTGATGATTTTGGATTATCAAAAAATTCTGGTGCAATTAGCAAATGGCGAACTTGATCACTATGAAGTTGAGCCAAAAAATGCTTTTGAATTTCAAGCTGCATTAAGGTCCTTTGAAAAAAGGCAAAATATTACAGGAAAAGCATTGCGAGGTGGTAAAATAATTTATTCAAAATCAAAATCTGAAGTTTAATGATGTAAACTGTTACATTTATGTTGTCTAATTCACAAAAAAATGATAGTCTAAGTAGGCGAATAGGTATTTATTACCGGTTTGATTTTTTGAATTCAAAGGAGATATATATAATGGAAAAACGCGATTTTCATGTTGTTGCAGAAACAGGTATTCATGCTCGTCCAGCTACATTGCTAGTACAAGCTGCTTCTAAATTTGGTTCAGATATCAATTTGGAATACAATGGTAAGTCAGTTAATTTAAAGTCAATTATGGGTGTTATGTCACTTGGTGTTGGCAAAAATGCTGATGTTACTATCAGTGCTAGTGGCGACGACGAAAAAGATGCAATTAACGCTATTTCAGAGACTATGAAAAAAGAGGGCTTAGCTGAATAATGACCAAGACATTAAAAGGAATTGCTGCTAGTGATGGTATTGCTGTAGCACCAGCTTATCTCTTGGTTGAACCTGATCTTTCATTTTCAAAATCTACAGTTAGCGATGTTGAAAGTGAGTTAGCACGCTATAAGAAGGCAATTTCAGTATCAACTGCTGAAGTTGAAAAAATTCGTGATAGTGCAAAGAAGAGTTTAGGTGAAGACGAAGCTCAAGTCTTTGAAGCTCACCTTATGATCTTGAACGATCCTGAATTTACTGGTGCCATTGAAAACGAAATCAAGGAACAAAAAGTTAACAGTGAAGCTGCTCTTAACGAAACTGCACAAAAGTTTATCAGTATTTTTGAAGGAATGACTGATAACACATATATGCAGCAACGTGCAGCCGATGTGCGCGATGTTTCTAAGAGAATTATGGCTCACTTGCTGGGTAAGGAATTACCAAACCCAGCTGCCATTGATCACGAAGTTGTGGTGGTTGCTCATGATTTAACTCCTAGTGATACTGCCCAACTTAATAAAAAATTTGTTAAGGGCTTTGTTACTGATATTGGCGGAAGAACAGCACACTCTGCTATCATGGCGCGTTCACTTGAATTGCCAGCAGTTGTAGGTACTGATTCAATTACCAAGGATGTTGAAAACGGCGACACGATTGCTGTTGACGGTCTAAGCGGTGATGTAGTAGTTAAGCCTACTGACAGTCAAGTTGCTGAATATCAACAAAAGAGTTCTGACTTTTTGCAGCAAAAAGCTGAATGGGAAAAATTAAAGAACGAGCCTTCAGTTACTGCAGACGGTAAAAAGTTTACAATTGCTGCTAATATTGGTACACCAAATGACATGAAGGGTGTAAACGATAATGGTGCTGAAGCTGTTGGTCTTTACAGAACCGAATTCTTATATATGGATTCAAAGGACTTCCCAACTGAGGATGAGCAATTTGAAGCTTATAAGAAAGTCATTGAAGGTATGCATGGTAAGCAGGTAATTATCAGAACCATGGATATTGGTGGTGACAAACACCTTGATTATTGGGATTTACCAGAAGAAATGAACCCATTCTTAGGTGTGCGTGCCATTAGACTCTCACTTCAAAATGAACAGATTTTCCGTACACAGCTTCGTGCTTTATTGCGTGCATCAGCTTATGGCAAGTTAGGCATTATGTTCCCAATGATTGGTACTCTGAATGAGTTGCGCAAGGCTAAAGCAATTTTGGGTGAAGAAAAAGACAAGTTAGTTACAAAAGGCGTTAAGATTGGTTCGAACTTAGAAGTGGGAATGATGATTGAAGTTCCAGCTGCTGCAGTTTTAGCTGATCAATTTGCTAAAGAAGTTGATTTCTTCTCAATTGGTACTAATGACTTAATTCAATATACAATGGCTGCTGATAGGGGCAATGATAATGTTTCTTATCTTTATCAACCGGCAAACCCATCTGTTTTGCGTTTAATTAAGCACACGATTGATGCAGCACATGAAAACAACATTTGGTGTGGCATGTGCGGCGAAGCTGCCGGAGACAGTACCATGTTTCCAATTTTGCTTTCAATGGGCTTAGACGAGTACTCAATGAGTGCTACTTCAATTTTGCGTATTAGAAGCTTAATGAAGAAGCTCAATACTGCAGATATTAAGGAATTAGCCAATAAAGCTTGTTATGTTTCAGAAACTGCTGAAGAAAATGAGAAATTGGTTAGTGACTTAATGAAGAAAGTAAATAACTAATAATAATAAAAAAAGGATACATTAGCAAAAAATTATGTATTCTTTTTTATTTCTTTATTTTTTCTTGATAAAAAGTTCACAGAATATTCACGTTTAAAAGATACTATAATAATAAAATTAGTTGAAAAAACTACTTACAAAAAGGAAGTAGTATGATATAATTATATAGATACTAATTAAGGGAGCGTGAAATATATGGTAAATTTATATATCTCTCCAAGCTGTACATCTTGTCGTAAAGCGAAGGCCTGGTTAAAGAAGCACGACATTCCTTTTAAGGAAAGAAATATTTTTTCTGAACCGTTAACAAAAGATGAATTGTTGCAAATTTTGCGCATGACTGAAAATGGTACCGAAGAAATTATTTCAACTCGTTCAAGAGCATTTCAGCAACTTAAAGTTAATCTGGATGACATGTCAATTGATCAATTGCTTGATCTGGTAGAAAAGAATCCAAGTTTGTTAAGACGTCCTATTATTATGGATGACCGTCGTTTACAGGTTGGATATAATGAAGATGAGATTAGGCGCTTTTTACCTAGAAAAGTACGCCGTCTCGAACTTGAAGAAATGCAAAAGATAGCTGACTTATAAATCAGGTAAGTTTAAAATAAAAGCGTTGGTTTTTTAAACTAACGCTTTTATTTTATGAGTAAAGTACGCTACAATAGAACAAAGCATCTGATGGAGGTGAGAACTCATGCAAGTAGATCATATAAACAAAAATACGATTCGCGTGAGAATAGGTAAACAAGAATTAGCAAATCGTGGTCTTAAAGTTTTGGATTTACTGGGTGATAAAAATAAAATCCAGCATTTCTTTTATTCAATTTTAGATGAAATTGATACGGATCATTCTTTTAGTCAAGATGCACCTGTTACTTTTCAAGTAATGCCTAATAATGGTGGGCTTGATTTACTCATCACTAAAGTTACGGCCAAAGATCAGAATAACCTGGCCCAGTTATTTGATAATGATTTTACTGAAAACAGTAAAAAGAAGAATGATGCTCGTAAGTCTTTTCTCGATTTAGAACCTGAGGAAGATGAAAGCGATAAAGACGAATCAACTGGTTCTGCAATTTCTGGTCACCCCAAGGTGAAAAAAGAGTTTTGGAAACTGCAAAAAAAGCAGGCATATAGTTTTAACGACCTTAATCAGGTAGTTGAACTGGCGGATAGTCTTCAAGCAGACGATTTGGCTTCCAGTCTTTATTTTGAACGCGGCAAATTTTACTTAGAGTTAATCTTTACTGATCAAGATTACTTGGAAATAAAGCCGGCGGATGCATGGGCCATTGCAAATGAATATGGTATTAAAGTTAAAGCGAGTGAAATGGCTCGTGTGCGCATTAATGGTAAATGCTTGATAGCGCATGAAGCTTTAGAGAAGCTGCAGGATTATTTTAGTAACATTAATTAAAATGTCAGATAGCAAAATAAAAGGGGGCAGGTAAAATTCTGCCCCTTTTGCGTACTTATTATTAGGTGATGGTTATGTACGCGGCATTGTTGAATAATGTTTTAGTTTTAGCTGTAGCAGAAGCTCGGATAAGTGAAAATGAAAGGAATATAGAAAGGCATTATTTTTGTCCTCAGTGTTATCGCGAAGTCCAGCTGATAAATAATAGTAAAACACCTTATTTTAAGCATATCCCGAGTGAAGTTAATTTAAGTGGAGAAAATAAAGAGCATGCACAAAGTAAAAGCTTATTGACTACAGCTTTAAGAGCAGCCCATTTTAACGCACGGATGGAAGTTCAATTAGCTAATGGCCAATTACGCGCTGATATCTTAGCAAGCCCGAATTTAGCATTTGAAATTCAATGTGCTCCGCTCAACAAATCTGAATTTCGTCATCGTCATCTCTTATATCGGCAAATAGGCGTGAAAGATATCTGGGTAGTGGGAAAGAGACATTTTTTAGGACAATACATCAAAAAATCGCAACTTATCTTTTTTCGAAGGAATAAACCGTGGCATGATTATTATTTGGAAATTAATCCTGATAAGCTAGTTATCAGTTTGAAATATAACGTTTTGCTTGAGCCGCTGACTAATAAAATTCATTGGCAAAAACAGAATTTTACTATAAATGCCGAAGGATTAAAAAAGCTGTGGCACTTTAAACCTGCTTTACGGAAATACTATGTTGATTCGGCCAAGCAAAAACAGTATCTAAAAATGCAGCTTATGCAAAAAAGTCTCAATGGCATGAAGATTGCCAACAACTTATATAAAAGACGGCAAACCATTGATGATTTGCCGTCTTGGGTATTTAGCAATTTTCGTAAAATTAATTCGCCAGATAATGCAAGTAAGTTTTTAGATCAGGCGTAAGTGCTTAGCAGGATAATAATCTTGGTCTTCCCTGGTAATACAACCAGTATTTTTAAAAAGGCGGATCAACTTATCATGAGCCAAAATTCCTTCAAGCATTACGCCACTGTAATTGCCGCTTTCATTAAAAATAATAGTTGTAGGAATGTTACAGACATTAAACTGATGGGCAAGTTCCTTATCTTGGCGAATAGAATTGTCTACATAAGGAGCAATCCTGCGATCTGTAATACGATCAAAATTTAAATTTAAATCTTGAGCAATTTTTCGCGGTAATTGTTCAGAATATTTATTAAAATCACCGCTGATAGCTTGTTGTAAAGCAACTAGGTAGGCTCGAGCCTTTTTGTTGCCATATTCGAACTTAATTGCATGGTAATTTCGTAAAGCTTGAAATGAAGCAATTGTGTACTGCGGGATATCTATTATTCTTTGACCGCTCTTTTTTCTTCTGATAATATCTTCTTTTATAACTTTAGTATTTATGATAGGAACGAAGTTAAAAGAAGAATTGATATTAAGTTCGGCGATTGCATCTTGAATTAAAACTTCTGTGTTATAGCAGTAAATGCCAACGGGATTGACAAAGAGAAAAATTTCGAACATGATCAGGCTCCTCCAATACTGATTATTTAAAAATCTAATTATCTATCCTTTTTAGAAATTTACTCATTAGACTATATTTTAGCACGATGCTTGTAAGCGCGTGCAATTTTTGCTTGATTAGTATTAGCAGAATTCTGTGTAAAGTGATATGTCTCTTTTAAGTCTAACAGAACTTGTGCAATTAATTGGGGATTAGGATTTTCAATCTCAATTTCAAAGTCCTCATAATTGTCAGGATAGGTACTATCATCAAATGTTAATTCACAATTTTCAGGCCCATTTGCTAAAATGCGCTTAGTTTTACTAAAAGTTTGCAAGTTTAGTATTAGGTGGTCTGAAAAGTGCTTGTTCAGATAGTCTCCTACGCTATATTTAAAAGAAATTGGCAAATTTTTGCTGCCATTTTTAACCATTGCTTTAGCTTCAGCTAGTTTTAGTTCGTCATTAATTTCTATTGCTTCATGAAACTGGTGCTGCACGGGATCATTATTGGGAACTTTGAGTGTTTGCTCTGCATGATCAGCAAAAAGACGAATGCGACAACTGATATGATTTTGTTTTAGCAAACCATCTTTGGTATCAAAATAATAATTTTCCTGTTTAAAACAGCTTTTTGCAGCAAAATCCTGGCAAAGTTTGTGATAGATTGTCTTTGGCAGGATAATTTTTGCTTCAATTTCATTATTCTTCGACATAATAATTCCCCATCCAATTTCAGTGATAGAATTTACTTTTTATTCCATGCTACTAATTAAGAAAGTATAGTTTTTTTATTGACATATTGTCAAAATTGCTGTTTCTGCTTAAAGATAGAATAGAAAACAAAACTATCAAAGTATAGGCTATACTGAAATTAATAAATTTATCATAATCTTAAAAGCTTTAATATGCAAGAAAAAACTGTATCAAATAAGGGATTATATATGCTGTATAGAAAAAAACGGCTTCTTTTATTAAAGCTATTAGCCATATGAAATTGCTATCATATAATTTATGTTAAAATGGATATGCTGTTTGAGAAAGGGTTATTTCTATGAATAATGATTGGGATAATTTTTTATGGCCTTATGAAGAGGCCGTCCGAGAATTGAAAGTGAAATTTCGTTCTTTAAGACAAAGTTTTTTAACGAAAGGGGAACATTCCCCGATAGAATTTGTAGTTGGCAGGGTTAAAACTGTCGACTCAATTAAAGAAAAAATGCAAAGGCGTGTAATCAGTTTTGATGTAATTGAAACCGATATGCAGGACATTGCAGGTATTAGGATAGTATGTCAATTTGTCGATGATATTTATAAGGTGGTAGACTTAATACATACACGTGATGATATGGAAGTCATTGAAGAACGTGATTATGTTAAAAACGCCAAACCTTCAGGCTATCGCTCCTATCATATGGTTATTTCTTACACCGTTTATTTGCCAAATGGTCCCAAAAAGTTGCTGGCTGAAATTCAAATCAGAACTTTAGCTATGAACTTTTGGGCTACTGTTGAACACACTCTTAATTATAAATATCAAGGTTCTTATCCAAAAGATATTTCCCAAAGACTAAAATCCACTGCAGAAACAGCATATAAACTTGATGAAGAAATGTCTTTAATAAAAGATGAAGTGCAGGAAGCTCAAAAGGTTTTTACCAAAAACAAGGGTAAGGAAAAATAATGAGAATTACAATTGCCCATAACACCAATCCCGAAACGCTAAAAGTTGTGGCGCACTTGCGAAAACTGTTGGAAGCTAAAGCAGGCATTGTTTTTGATGCTAAATACCCCGATGTTGTCATTACTGTCGGAGGCGATGGTACTTTAATCAATGCTTTTCACCGTTATGAAAACCAGATCAGTTCTATTCGCTTTATTGGTATCCACACTGGGCATTTAGGTTTTTACACTGATTGGCGTGGTCCAGAAGTTGATAAAATGGTAGATGCTTTACTTTTAAGGGAGCCGGAATCTGCCAGTTACCCGCTTTTGGAAGTAGAACTTTTAACCGAAGCGAATGAAAAGAAACATTTTTTGGCCTTAAATGAATCTGCAGTCAAACGGGTATCGCATACATTAGAAGCAAAAGTCTATATTGATGATCAATTATTTGAAAATTTCCGTGGAGATGGCTTATGTATATCAACTCCTACCGGTTCAACTGGTTATAATAAGTCACTTGGTGGTGCTGTGATTCACCCAAGACTTAAAGCCTTGCAAATGGCAGAAATAGCTTCAATTAATAACCGAATTTTCAGATCATTATCTTCGCCAATAGTGTTGGCACCAGAGCAGTGGATTACTGTCATACCTAATGCTGACCACTGCGTTATGACTGTTGATGGCCGTCGCATTAATGTCCGAAACGCTAAACAAATTGAATATCGTATTTCTAGTAAGGAAATTCATTTTGATCGTTTTGGGCATACCCATTTTTGGTCCCGTGTTCAGAGCGCCTTTATTGGAGATAAAGATGACACCATTTAAAGTTATTGTACAAGACAAAGTTCCCAAGAAATTAGGAGCTTTTTTACTGAAAAACGGTTTTTCAAAAAGAGCAGTGAATAATGCTAAAAATTCCGGTGGGATGCTTTTAGTAAATCATAAAAGGCGCTTTACCAACTACATGTTACATCAAGGTGATGAAGTGATTTTTATTCCGGGAAAAGAGAGGGTCAATCCCTGGCTAGTCCCCTCAAAGAAGCCGCTAGCGGTCGCACTGGAAACTGCAAATTATTTGGTAGTAAATAAACCAGCTGGCATTTTGTCAATTCCATCTCGTTATGATGACAATGCTTTAGTTAACCAAGTTTTAGGTTATTTTAACAGTAAAGAAGAGGTTGACGTTAAACCGCACATAGTGACGCGACTCGATCGCGATACTTCTGGTCTGGTTCTGGTTGGGAAAAATGCTATTGCTCATGCTCGTTTTAGTCAGATCGATAAAACTCAATTTATTAAAAAATATCATGCAATAGTTCATGGCAATTTTGCGCCGGAAGAATTGACAGGAGTGATAGATCAGCCTATTGGTCGCAAAGGAACCTCAATTGTGCGCAGCATTGATTCCACTGGCAAGAATGCTAAAACTGCTTATAAAGTGATTGCTCAAAAAAGCGGAGCCAGTTTAGTAGAACTGCGCCTATATACCGGTCGAACTCACCAGATTCGCATACATATGCAATATTTGGGTCATCCTTTATTTGGCGATCCTCTATATGGCATTAATGATGAGTTTAAGCGCCAGGCACTCAATTGCTTTTATTTGGGTTTTCCTGATCCATTTACTAAAGGCCAGCATACTAGTATTGAAATACCTGATGCACCAGATATGCAAAAATTATGGCATAGCCTTTAATATATCTGTAGAGAAATAAAAGAGTTGTCTTGCGTTAGACAACTCTTTTATTTGTTTTACAAAATTTATTCACTAAAAAGTACGCGAGTACCTTCGGGAACAAAAATATTTTTTTGAACTGGTGTCAAACAACCATTTTCAGCATCTCGTGTATATAAAGTGGCATTATCTGAATTTTGGTTGGTTGCTACCACATATTTTTCATCTTTGTCCCAGTTAAAATCACGAGGAAATTCACCAAAAGTTGAAATTCTTTGACGTAGTTGCAAGGTATGATCATCATTAACTGCAAAAACAGTGATGGTATCATGACCGCGGTTGGAAGTGTAAATAAATTTACCATCATGGCTAATTTTGATGGCAGCTGCGCCGTTGTGGTCAGAAAAATCATCAGGAATGGTTGAATAAGTAGCAATATTTTTAAAATTCCAGTGGGCTTCATCTAACTTAACTAAGTTAATTTTACTTGAAAGCTCACCGACAACATAAAAATAATTACCATCAGGACTAAATACAATATGGCGTGTTCCAAAACCTGGCTCGTTTTGATATTTAGCCAGGTGCTTCAGCTTATTATCTTTGAAGCTGTAAAAATCAACACTGTCGTTACCTAGATCACAACTTACTAAATTGCCTTGTGGTGTTTGATCGAAAAAGTGGGGATGAGGGCCATCAGCTTGTTCTGGACAGGGACCAAGAGTATCTGCCGTGTGAGTTACGGAATCTAAAAAGGTCAGTTTACCCTCATCATCATACGAAAATACACTGAGTACAGCTGTATGATAATTCGCAGTGTATAATAGTTTTTTTTCGCGGTTAATTCCAATATAGGCTGGCGAAGAACCTGGGGTTAAATAAGAGTCCCTTTCTGAATATTTGCCCTTAACTAATGCGAAAGAACTGATTCCGCCTTTTTCTCCAGCATTATTAATTGTAAAAATGAGATTGCCATCTTGAACAAAATAAGTAGGTCCACCAACTTGGATTACTTCTTTTGCTGGTCCCATTTGCATTTCCACGCCATTAGCAGCCGGAGTAAGCGGCAGCTCATAAATTCCCGTTGACTTTTTTTTGGTGTATCCGCCAATTAATAATTTCATGCTTGAAAAGCCTCCAATTTCATTTATAATTGTCTCAATAATTAGTATAGCATGACACGCAATTGTAAAAATATTGAGTGACTTTATCATTTTAAAAAGTGGTAAAGTATGTTGTCGGTTTTATTAGTATAAAAACAAAAAATTTAAACAAGAGGTATGTTGGAAATGGAAGAAAATAAAATTCGAGAGCTTTACGCTAAGAATGATATTTCTGAAGTTTATACTAATCTTCACTCATCTTCGGCAGGTTTAACTTCTGCAGAAGCAACCGCAAGATTGGCAAAATATGGTCGTAACGAAATTAAAAAGTCTGAAGAAGAATCCGAGTGGAAAACTTTCTTTAAGAATTTTATTAGTATGATGGCAATTTTATTGTGGATCTCAGGTGCCGTAGCCATGTTTAGTGGGACGCTTGAATTAGGAATTGCTATTTGGCTGGTCAATATCATCAACGGATTGTTCAGTTTTTGGCAGGAAAGAGCTGCCAAAAGAGCGACAGATGCTTTGAATAATATGTTGCCTACTTATGTTCAAGCAATCCGTGATGGTAAAAAAACACAGATTGATGCCAAAGAACTGGTTCCGGGAGATGTTTTTATTCTTCAGGCCGGCAATGCCATTCCAGCTGATGCCAGGCTGATTACTGCCAGTTCTATGCAGGTTGATCAAAGTGCGTTAAATGGTGAATCTGTGCCAGAATCAAAAACTACAGAATACGCTCCAGGTGAAGGCAGTTATGCGGAAGCAGACTTGGTTTATTCTGGAACAACAGTTGGTTCTGGTACTGCTCGTGCTATCGCTTTTGCCACAGGGATGAATACTGAATTTGGTAAAATTGCACAGCTGACACAAAAGCAAAATAAGGTTGATAGCCCATTGACTCAAGAATTAGATCGGCTGACGAAACAATTATCAATAATTGCAGTTTCAATTGGTGTTTTGTTCTTAATTGCGGCAATCTTTTTCGTCAAATATCCTTTTGCCAAGGCCTTTATCTTTGCGTTAGGTATGATTGTTGCCTTTATTCCTGAAGGATTGCTTCCAACTGTTACTTTAAGCTTAGCTCAAGGAGTTAAGCGCATGGCTAAAAAGCATGCCTTAGTTAAAGAATTGAATTCGGTAGAAACTTTAGGCGAAACCACAGTTATTTGTTCAGATAAAACTGGTACTTTAACTCAGAATCAGATGACTATTCATTACATTTGGACGCCGAAAAATGAATATACGGTTACGGGTAATGGCTATGTTAATAATGGTCAAATTGAACTGAATAATAAGCAGTTATGGTACGAAGAAAATCCTGACTTGCATAAGCTGGTGCAGATAGCTTCTTTAGATAATGATACTGCGGTTCAACCCAGCAAAGTCAAAGGGGGTAAACCCAAAATTTTGGGAACTCCAACTGAAGCTTGTTTAATTATTATGGCTGAAAAAGCAGGCTTTGATCGTCAGAAAGTTCTGGTTAAATATCCTCGTTTACGTGAATTGCCTTTTGACTCTAATCGTAAACGCATGTCAACTATTCATCGCTGGAATGACAGTCAGTATATTATTTTTACTAAGGGGTCTTTCAGTGACGTAATTAAGCAATGTGATCAGATTCAAGTTGACGGTAAGGTTCGCTCTATGACTGAAGATGATAAAAAGCGTGCTGAAAAATACAATGCTGAATATGCTGCCAAGGGTTTCCGCAGTATGGCAATGGCTTACCGCATTGTTGAAAAAGAAAATACTGACGTTACTAAGTTAACGATCGAAACGGCTGAACAGCACTTGATATTCGTCGGCTTGACTACGATGAGCGATCCTCCTCGTCCTGAAATTTATAATGCTGTTAAACGGTGTCATCAAGCCAAGATTAAGATTATTATGGTTACCGGTGACTCTAAGCTAACGGCTAAGTCAGTGGCTGTCCAAATTGGTTTGACCTCAGACAAGGCGCGGGTCATATCTGGTGATGAGCTCGAGGATATGAGTGATGCAGATTTGCGAGAAGCGCTAAAAGGAGAAGTGATTTTCGCCCGGGTAGCTCCTGAACAAAAATATAAGGTTGTTAAGACCTTGCAGGAAAACGGTGAAATTGTTGCCTCTACTGGTGATGGAGTTAATGATGCCCCTGCACTGAAGCAAGCTGATATCGGTATCGCAATGGGTCTCACTGGCACAGACGTGGCAAAGGATGCTGCAAATATTATATTGACTGATGATAATTTTGCTTCAATTGTAGCTGCAATTGAAGAAGGACGGGCAGTATATAGCAATATTCGTAAGTTTTTGACTTATATCCTAACTTCAAATGTGCCGGAAGCCTTTCCTTCAATTTTATTCCTGTTTTCAGGAGGGATGATTCCTTTGCCAATGACGGTTATGCAGATTTTGACAGTCGATTTGGGAACGGATATGTTGCCAGCATTAGGACTTGGTGGAGAAGCAGTTGATCCGGATGTTATGAAACAGGCACCACGTAAACGCAATGAGCACTTGCTTAATAGAAGTGTAATTATCAAAGCATTTTTATGGTACGGCCTCATTTCCAGTGCGATTTCGATTGCAGCATACTTCTTCGTTAATTTCCAAAATGGTTGGCCTCACGTACCTTTAGCTGCTAACGGCCCGGTATACATGCGTGCAACCACAATGGTCTTGGGAGCAATCATTTTTACTCAGATTGCAAATGTTTTGAATTGTAGAACAAACAAAGTTTCGTTATTCAAGAAAGGCATCTTTAGTAACCGCAATATCTGGTATGGCATTATCTTTGAAATACTGCTATTTTTAGCTTTAACTGTAACTCCAGGATTGCAACAATTATTTAATACGACGAGATTATTGCCAGTTGACTGGTTATTCCTGTTCTGCTTGCCGATCCCATTAGTTATAATTGATGAAATTAAAAAATGGCTCCTTTACCATCAGAAATAAAGAAGTAACAAATAAAACCGCTTATATATTAGTTAAGCGGTTTTTGTTATGCTAAAATTAAAGCTTAAGGAGAACAAATTATGAAGTGGACAGCAACTATTACAAAAATTGGTAAACAAGCTATAGAGCCTAAGAGCAATATGGTAATTTTATTTGGTGAAAATGTCACAGCTGAACTGGTAGAAGTTTCAATTATTCAAAAATTTGACCCTGATTCGCCGCTTACTGGTTTTACTTTAAAAAAAGGGGACACAATTACAATTGATGGTCAAACATATGTAGCTGATTACGTTGGCGCCATGGTTGTCAGTGATATGAGGGCATTAGGACATGCCACACTTTTCTTTAATCAGCAAAAGTCTAAAAATCCCTTGGCAAATGCTGTGTATCTTACATTAGGTGACAAGCAAACTCTGCCTGAATTTAACGTTGGCGATGATATAATTTACGAACATATTTGATTAGGATGATTTGATGGAAGTAGAGAAAAAACATAAAAAAAGAACCATTTTTCAAAAATGGTTTTTGAATAACCGGTTTAGTATTGCATTACTAAACATTTTGTTGTTCTTCCTTGTAATCTGGTTGTTCAACAAAATTTCGTTTGTCTTAAATCCTGCTAAAGTGTTTGTAAGTGCAATCTTGCCACCACTAATGCTTGCTTTAATTCAATTTTATATCATGAATCCGCTGGTAGACATTTTAGAGCGGAAATTCAAAGTGCCAAGACTGGTTACGATCTTGGGACTATTTCTTCTTGTGGCAATTTTACTAGTGTGGATTGTTAATACTTTATTGCCAATTGTTCAAAGTCAAATTAATTCATTAATTGCACATTGGCCGCATATCTGGAAGGATGCAAGTAATGCTGTGCAAGAAGCACTGAGCAAGCCGCAGTTTCACAGTGTAAAAGGCAATATTAACGATGCTATTAATCGCGCGCAGGATATGCTTTTTAAATCAGGTCATGAAGCCATAAATGCCGCTCTGAGCAACATTTCTTCGGCGATCAGTGTAGTAACTATTATTGTTATGACTTTACTTACGGCACCGTTTATTCTCTTCTTTATGTTAAAAGATGCCCATAATTTGCGGCCCTATTTAACTCAATTTGCGCCTAAGCGCTGGCAAAAGAGTTTTGGTGAACTACTCTATGATATTAACACCGCTTTAGCTTCGTATATCAGGGGTCAAATCACAGTTGCCTTTTGGGTAGGAATTATGTTTGCCATTGGTTACAGTATAGTAGGCTTACCGTATGGCATTGCACTTGCTGTTTTAAGTGGTTTACTTAACCTGATCCCATATTTTGGTACGTTTATTTCCTTTATTCCTGCAATTGTAATTGCGATCATGCTTTCAGTTCCAATGGTCATTAAAGTTCTGATTGTGTTTGCAATCGAGCAGACAATTGAATCAAGAATTATCAGTCCTCTCGTAATGGGTAATAAGATGGAAATGCATCCGGTAACTACAATCTTATTGTTAATTGGTTCTAGTGCGGTTTGGGGACTTTGGGGTGTCATTTTTGGTATTCCTATTTATGCAATCTTAAAAATCATCATTTTACGTGTTTATAATTATTACCGTAATGTTTCCCAAGTTTTTAGAGAAGATGAAGGCGAAGAAACTACTCAAATTGCTGCGCAAAATGGCGAAAATGCTGATTTAAAAAATAAAGAATAAGATTAGTTTGTTTAGAAGTTTTATGTTGAAGGAGAAAAAAGATTGACAAATCATGTAGTGTTATATGAACCATTAATGCCGGCCAATACGGGAAATATTGCGCGCACTTGTGCTGGTACTAATACAGTTCTTGACTTAATTGAGCCCTTAGGTTTTCAAATTGATAATAAAAAAATGAGACGAGCCGGGCTTGATTATTGGGATAAAGTTGATGTGCGGCTTCATGATGATCTTAATGCCTTTTTGAAGCAGTTGGGACCACAGGATGAGCTTTATCTTATTTCTAAGTTTTCTTCCAAAAACTATGCTGAGGTAGATTACACGGATTCTTCCAAAAATTACTACTTCGTATTTGGTAAGGAAACTACTGGCTTACCTGAAACTTTTATGCGAGAATATTACGAACGTAATTTGCGCATACCTATGTCAAATAATATTCGTTGTTACAATTTAGCTAATTCAGTGGCAATAGTTTTGCTTGAAGCATTACGTCAACAAGGTTTTCCTATGCTGGAAACTTCTCATCATTACGAAAATGACAAGTTAAAAGATAACTACAATCGTCCTGAACGCTATGAAAGAAATTTGGGAGGAAATTAAAATGGATTTTGAAAAAGAAACACCGGTGATAGTAAAAAATTTTCACTATGATGTTAATGAAGAACCTGAAACTAAAGATCAAGTTAATTTTGGCCTTAAAAAAGTTGAAAAGCAAAATGATGATGGCACAACAGATGCAGGGGTAGATGGTAATTATTTTGACATCACCATCATTTTTGACGTGGCACCTGCTCCCGGAGAATTCTCAGTAAGTGGGATGATTAGCCAAATCGTTCAGATCAAAAATTATTTTGGTGATGGCAGTGATCTTAGTAAGGCTGATTACAAATTGCTTAGTAGACCTTTAGTTGAGTATATTGAAACATTAACTTATCAAGTTACTCAAATTACACTGGATAAACCAGTCAACTTGAACTTCCAAGCTAATTTTTAGTTGTTAATTAGGTAGTATCATGCCAAAAAAGAAAAGGAGAAAAACCACAAAGGCTCGAAAGAAGAATCAGAATACTGGAATTACATGGGCAATTGTCGGACTTTTACAAATTGTTATCTCTGCTTTAGCATTTGCCAAATTTGGAATCCTGGGTAAACAAGTAGCAAATACTTTTCGCCTGGTCTTTGGAGATTCCTATTTGCTCGCAGCTGGTATTTGCATTGTTTTCGGCTTGGTTATGTTGATTTATAATAAGCCGATGCACTTTAACTTCAAACGCAGTTGTGGACTATTTTTTGCTATTTTGGGAATTTTATTAATTCAAAGCAGTATTTATTTTGAACGGGAATTCGTTAATAATGCTTTTATGAATGTCTTTTGGCATGAAATTTCAGCTGAATTCGGTCGCATGGCTGTTACCAAAAATATCGGTGGTGGCGTCATAGGCGCCTTATGCTATCAGATTTTTTACCCCTTACTTGGTCATATAGGACTGCGTGTAATTGCAATTTTATTGATACCGAGTGGTATTTTGATGTTTTTTGATGTTAAATTTTCAACAATTATCAAAAAATTTCAGTCTGTTAGTCAGCTTTTTATTAATAAAAACAAAGCAGCTGGTAGCAAAATCAAAGATAAATACGGCTCTTTTAAAGAGCAACGTGAGCAGAGAAAAAACCAGTTGCATAATCAGGAAGATTCCAATTCAGTGGGTACAAAAGCTCCAGTTTTTCCAGACGTGGATGATTTTACTGTGGATGATAACTCTTCTGAAAGCAACATAGATCAAAACGAGGTAACTGATTTTCCATCTGAAAAAGCAGAATACGGTGATATTCCGGAACACGCTCCGGTTGAGCCGCAAATTCAAGTTGCAAGTCAAAACAATAACGCTAAAGCGCAGCAAAACGATTCTTCTGTTTCATCATTACCTAAATCACATTCTTTTGTTGAAGAAGATAAAAAGATTAAGGAAGAATTAGGAGCAGTAGATCACGGGGAATTAAAATCAAATCAAAAAGTTAGTCCGGATTATCAAAAACCGCCCTTAACATTACTTGATAATATTAAAAATATTGACCAAAGTACTGATAAAGCTCTTATTCGTAAAAATACTCAGACGTTACAATCTACTTTCAAGAGTTTTGGCGTTAACGTTATTATCAAAAAGGCGATACTGGGTCCAACTATTACGCGCTATGAGGTTCAACCGGCTGTTGGTGTTAAAGTCAGTCGCATTGTTAATCTCGCTGACGATTTAGCTCTTGCTCTGGCTGCAAAGGATATTAGAATAGAAGCACCAATCCCAGGGAAACCATATATTGGAATAGAGGTGCCTAATAAGAACACTTCAGTAGTTGCTTTAAAAGATGTAATGCAAAATCAAGATATCAGAGCCAAAAAAGATCCTATGCAGGTTCCTTTGGGTAAGGATGTCAGTGGACAAACTATTTCGGCTAATTTGACTAAAATGCCTCATCTTTTGATTGCTGGATCAACCGGTTCGGGTAAATCTGTAGCCATTAATACAATTTTAACCAGTATTTTAATGAAAGCATTGCCGGATCAGGTCAAGTTAATCTTGATAGACCCAAAGATGGTGGAGCTTTCTGTTTATAATGGAGTACCTCATTTATTGATACCGGTAGTTACTGATGCAAAATTGGCTGCAAATGCTTTGAGTAAAGCCGTTAAAGAAATGGAACGCCGCTATAAGTTATTTGCTGCAGCTGGGGCCCGTAACATGAGTGAATTTAACGAAAAGGTGCGGCTGAATAATCAAGATAAATCAAAACCGCCGATGAAGCCGTTACCATATATCTTAGTAGTAGTTGATGAACTGAGTGATCTAATGATGGTTGGCGGACGTGACGTTGAAGGAGCAATTGTCCGTTTGGGCCAGATGGCTCGAGCGGCGGGTATTCACATGATTTTGGCCACACAAAGACCGAGTGTTGATGTCATAACCGGTCTAATTAAAGCAAATGTTCCTTCACGGATTTCTTTTGCTGTTTCAAGTGGTATCGATTCACGGACTATTTTAGATCAAACTGGGGCCGAAAAATTACTCGGTCGCGGCGATATGCTATACATGCCTGTTGGTGCTTCAAAGCCTGAACGTATTCAGGGTGCTTATGTTTCTTCACATGAGGTTGAAAATATCATTTCATGGGTAAAGAAACAGCAGAAACCTGAATATGATAAAGGTATGATTCCACAAAAAGGCCAAGAGAACTCTGAAAATAAAGATGATGAGCCAAAAGACGAATTCTATGATCAAGCAGTGGACTTAGTAAGGCAACAACAAACGGCCAGTGTATCACTCTTGCAAAGAAGATTTCGTATTGGTTATAATCGTGCAGCTAGGATTGTTGATGAAATGGAAGAAAAAGGTATTGTGGGCCCATCTGAAGGATCAAAGCCTCGCCAAGTTTTATTACCGCCTAAAAAAGAAGGAGATAAAAGCTAATTTTTAAGAAAGTTTATCATGTCGTTTTATTAGTTCAAATTTGTGAAAAAATAATGGTAAAATAAAATTGAATGTGAATACCTAACTGAGCTATTCTCAAGAAGATTAGTTCAGTTATTAAAGATCATTTTCAATATTTTAAAAAATAGAATAAAAGGAATGTTTTAATTGCAGCGAGCTCTTGTATTTGGTGCTACAGGTGGCATTGGTCAAGCTATTTGTGTTGAATTGGCTAATGCTGGTTGGTCTCTTTACATTCATTGCAGTCAAAATTGGCGAAAAGCTTATTCTTTGGCTCAAGGAATGAGTCAAAAATATCCTCAGCAGGATTTTATTCCCATCAAATTAGATTTTCTGGCTGAAAATAATGATTTAAAAGAATTTGTTAATAATTTACTGCCAGTTAACGCGGTGGTATTTGCCCAGGGAATTACCGATTATAATTTTGTTAGTAGTCAAGATACGGCCAAAATTGATGAGATTATGCGCATAAACTTGATTACCCCAATTAAGTTGACAGGACTATTTGAACCTCATTTGATAAAAAATGATTATAGTCGTATTGTTTATTTAGGATCAGTTTACGGTGGTTCAGGTAGTGCTATGGAAGCGGCATACAGTTCTTCCAAATCAGGTCTTGAAGGGTTTGCACAAGCATATGCCCGCGAAGTTGCTTCAGCTAACCTGACGGTTAATGTTGTTGCACCCGGTGCTGTCAATACAGCAATGAATTCCGTGCTTGGCCCTGAAACGATGGAAGAAGTTAAGGGTGAAATACCTGTTGGTCGTTTAGCAGAGGGTAAGGACATTTCTTATTGGGTTAAAACTTTACTTGACGTTCAGTCTGGGTATCTAACTGGTCAGACCATTTATGTTAGTGGCGGCTGGCTTATTTAAATGTAATAATTATATGTAGTATATGTTATACTCAAAGAGTAAATTTAGAATTTGAAGAGGTAACTATGGCAGATATCGGAGATAAATTACGCAGTGCCAGAGAGGCTAAGGGACTTTCAATTGAAGACATTGAAAAAACAACCAAGATTCAAGGTAGATATCTGACTGCAATCGAGCAAAACGATTTTGAAAAACTTCCTGGTGATTTTTACGTTAGAGCCTTCATTAGACAATATGCACAGATAGTTGGTTTAGATGGCAAAAAGTTGCTAAGTGAATACCACGAAGACATACCTAAAGCCGAACCTGAAGAATTTGTCGAAGACTCGATTGACAATAAAAGTGAGGAAGTACGTAAAACTACCAGTAATAAGAAAAAGATTTGGCAGGATTACCTGCCACGAATCATTGTCGGTTTGGGGATAGTTGCAGTAATTTTGGTATGCTACGTTGTATTTGCTCATTTTTCTTCTAGTCGCAACGAAAATAACAACGAAGCTAATGATGTTTCTGTTTCTTCGGATAGTGGTAAACGACACCGCAAAGTTAAGAAAGTTAAAAAGAAGAGAGTCAAGATTAAGGAACTGGCTGCGAATCAGTTTCAGATTACCGGCCTTAAAAATAACCGCAATTTAGTTGTTAGAGCCGGTGATCAAGCAACTACAGTTTCTATTGCAATGAATGGCGTAACTCAAAGTGGACAGACTTTAACAGCTGGTCAAAAGCATACTTTAAGAATTCCAGAAACTGCTCAATCTGTCGTCGTTACATTTAGCAACGCTCTAGGAACATCAGTAACAATTGGTGGCAGAAAAGTACCATATACAGCTCAAAATTCGAATCTTTCTTTAACCTTTTATATTGGCAAACATCGGAATACTCAAAATACTCAAAGCAACCAACCACATCAAAGTCAAAATAATTCCGGAACTACGAATAATAATTCAGGACAGAGTAATTCGAACCAGCAAAATCAAGAACATAGCCAAACCAATAATTCTAATGGTAATAATGGTGCAAGTTCAAGTACAAATAATGGTCAACAAAATACTCAAAATAATCAAAATTCCCAGAACAATGGTCAATCAAATCATGATAACAATCAATCAAATAACACTGAGCACAGTAATGATTCTGGCCATTCTGGAGGTACTTCCTCCGGTGGAAATGATGATAAAAAATAGTAATTATTTTTGGAGGAAAAGTTAAGAATGAATTTGCCTAATAAGTTAACGGTTTTTAGAATATTATTGATTCCGGTTTTCATGTTAATTGTTATTTTTGGTGGTGATGCCAGTTTTAAAGTTGCTGGTACTACTGTTTATTGGAGATTGGTAATAGCTGCGATTGTATTTGCAGTTGCTTCTGCAACTGATTGGTTTGATGGTCATATTGCCAGATCACGCAACTTGGTTACAAATTTTGGAAAGTTTGCGGACCCTTTGGCTGACAAAATGCTTACTATGACTGCGTTTATAATGTTAATTTCTTTAAAACTTGCTCCAGCATGGGTTGTAGCAATAATTGTTTGTCGTGAATTGGCTGTAACTGGATTGCGTTTGATTTTGGCTGAGAATAAAGGGCAAGTTATGGCTGCAGCTATGCCTGGTAAAATCAAAACGACATGTCAAATGCTTTCAATTATCTTTTTGTTAATTGGTGACTTTTATCATATAGGCACTATCTTACTTTATATTGCACTGATTTTTACTATCTATTCTGGCTGGGATTATTTCCACAGTTCATGGGATGTTTTTGAAGGTTCAATGTAAATTAAAGAAAAATTTAGTTTTATTAAAAAGCACTGTAAGGTAGTGCTTTTTTTGTGCTTCTTTTTAATACAAAAAAGAGCATAAAATGGTCAATTGTTGATTATGCTTCATTTACTTGTTAGGATTAAATTAAGGAAATATTGAAAAGGAGGAAAATTTATGGGAGAAAAAATACCAATGGTTGAGTTCAAAGATGTATCCAAGATATATCCTAAAATGAAAAATCCGGCTGTTAACCATATCAGTTTTGAAATAGATAAAGGTGATTTTTGCTGCCTAATTGGCACCTCCGGTTCAGGAAAGACTACTTTGATGCGGATGATTAATCGCATGAACAGCGTAACTAAAGGCGAGGTGCTGGTTAACGGCAAAAACGTTAAAAGTTTTAATCCCGTCAACTTGAGACGTCATATTGGGTATGTTATTCAAAATAATGGTTTGATGCCTCATATGACTATTAGAGAAAACATTATTTTGGTACCCAAGCTATTAAAATGGCCTAAGGAAAAATTAGCTGGTGAAGCGCAAAAGCTAATTCAAATGGCTGAATTGCCGGAATCATATTTAGACAGGTATCCGACTGAGCTATCTGGCGGTCAACAACAAAGAATTGGAGTTGTACGCGCACTGGCAGCAAACCAAAATCTAATATTAATGGATGAGCCTTTTGGTGCATTAGATCCGATAACTCGTGAAAGTTTACAGAATTTGGTACAAAACTTACAAGTGCGATTAGGCAAAACAATTGTTTTTGTCACTCATGACATGGATGAGGCATTAAAGCTTGCAACTAAAGTAGTTGTTTTGCATGATGGGCAGTTGATTCAAGTAGGAACGCCTGAGGAAATTTTACATCATCCTGCAAATGACTATGTTAAAAGTTTGATCGGTGAAGAGCGCCTGTCCGAAGCAAAATATGAAACCGTAAAAGTTAAAAACGTGATGCTAACTAATCCGATTAAGATTGACTTGGGTGCTTCTTTATCTGATGCCTTAACCATGATGAAGGAAAACCGTGTTGATACCCTTTTAGTGGTTGATAACAGCGATCACCTGAAAGGCTATATTTCAATTGATGATTTGCAACGAAATTATTCTAAGGCAAGCAGCGTTAGTGATATCTTGATTACTAAAGTAAGCACAGTTGGTCCGGATGAATATTTGCGTGATAACTTTAGTCGTATTATGAGCCGTAACAAGAGTTATATTCCGGTAATTGATTCGGATAATAAATTAGTCGGTATAGTTACTCGTGCAAGTTTGGTTAATGTCGTTTATCAAAAAATATGGGGCGATAAGGGCCACACGCAAAATAATACGGGAAAAGAGGCGAACTAAAATGTCAGCCTTTTTTGCACAACATGGCTCAGAATTATTGGTAAAAACTTGGCAACAAATATATATTTCAGCTATTTCACTGGGCTTGGGAATTGTTGTAGCAGTTCCATTAAGTATCATATTAATGAAATTTCCGCGCGTGGCAAAAGTCGTGATTGCTATTGCCAGTATGTTGCAGACCATACCAGCTTTGGCTCTGCTTGCGATCATGATTCCATTTTTTGGTGTTGGTAAGCTGCCCGCAATTATTGCACTTTTTCTCTATAGTTTAATGCCCATTTTGCGGAATACATATGTTGGTCTGATGGGGGTAAACCCGGACACTATTGATTCTGCACGTGGCTTAGGTATGACTAATCTGCAATTAATTTTGAAAGTTGATATTCCTTTAGCAATGCCTGTAATCATGGCAGGAATAAGACTTTCTGCTATTTATGTTATTGCGTGGGCGACTCTAGCTTCTTATATAGGTGCTGGGGGCCTTGGCGACTTTATCTTTAATGGCCTTAGTTTATATCAGACTGATCTAATTTTTGGTGGTACCATTCCAGTCATCATATTGGCACTTCTAACTGATTATCTCTTGGGTAAGCTTGAACGTAAATTAACACCAAAAGGAATATAAGGAGGTATTCATCATGAAAAAGTATTTTAAAAAGATATTCCTGATGATAACAGCCTTGTTTATTATGTTAACTACTAGTGCTTGTGGCTTGCCTGGACTTTCTGATAGTCAAGGCAGTCAGGAAAATATTAGAATTACGGCACTAACAACTACTGAATCACAAATTATGGCTAATATTGTTGCCCAATTGATTGAACATGAAACTTCATACAAAACTTCAATTGTTAATAATTTGGGTTCTGCTCCTATGCAGCATCAGGCTCTAATTCGTCATGACGCCGATATTCAAGCTGCTGCTTATGATGGTGGTGAATTAACTGCAAATCTTTTATTGCCAGCTATTAAGGATTCCAAAAAGGCAAATGACACAGTCAGACGTGAAGTAAAAAAGAGATGGGATCAAACTTATTTGCATACATATGGCTTCGCTAATAATTATGCTTTTATGGTGAGAGCAAAAGACCAAAAGAAGTACCATCTGTATCAGATTTCTGATTTAAAGAAAGTTAAAGATAAATTTTCTTTCGGTGTAGCATCCGAATGGGTAAATGCTCCAGGCGTCGGTTATCCTGCTTTTCAAACAGCTTACGGATTAACCTTTTCTAAAGCACACCCAATGAATATCGGCTTAGTATATTCAGCACTGAAAAGCGGTAAGATGGATGTTATTCTAGGCTATTCTACTGATGGCCGAATTGATAGCTACAATTTGCACCTGTTGAAGGATGATAAGCATTTCTTTCCGCCATATAATTGTGGCATGCTAATTAATAACTATTTATTAAGAGAGCATCCTGAATTAAAGGCAATTCTGGAAAGATTAGTGGGTAATGTGAGTGTTCATGATATACGTAAAATGAACTTCCAAGTAGATGACAAGCTACTTGAACCCGCTACGGTTGCACGGCAATTTTTAGAAAAACATAATTACTTTAGGGGGGAGAAATAATGTCTCATTTATCTTTATGGCAGCAATTTATTTACTATTATGTCCATAATGGTAGTTATGTATTAGCACAATTTAACCGGACTTTTTTGATTTCAATCTATGGCGTTTTATTTGCAGCTATTATTGGTATACCGGTTGGAATTTTTATTTCGCGCAATGGACATTTAGGAGATTTTGTTGTAGAAATTGCGAACTTTATTCAAACGATTCCTTCGCTTGCCCTTTTGTCTATTGTAATGATTGGTTTGGGCCTAGGCGTTATGACCGTTATTGTCACCGTTACGCTTTATTCACTTTTGCCAATTATTAAGAATACATATACTGGTATGAGGAACGTTAATAAGAATGTCATTGATTCCGGAAAAGGAATGGGAATGACAAAGCTGCAACTACTTTATATGGTGAGATTACCGCTCTCAATGTCTGTTATTATAGCCGGCTTGAAAAACGCTTTGGTAATAGCAATTGGTATCACTTCAATTGGTTCGTTCGTTGGAGCAGGTGGCTTAGGAGACATAATTATTCGCGGCACCAATGCTACTAATGGCAGTGCGATTATACTAGCTGGTGCTCTTCCTACAGCATTGATGGCAATCTTGGCAGATATGATTTTGAATTTCTTGCAAAAAGTTTTGGAACCCAAAGGCCTTAAAAAATAAATTAAAAGTTTTTTGCATTTTTTTCGTATTTAATAATGTGAATAAAAATAATAAACATTTGTTCGCCTTTTTTCTTGCAAATATACACTAAAGCAAAGTATAATTATTACGTACTAAATTAAAGAAATTTTGATAGAGGAGGACAAGAGTCTTGGCCAAGGATGAAAAACAAGCTGCACTGGAAAATGCGCTTAAGAAAATTGAAAAGAATTTTGGTAAAGGCGCTGTTATGCGTATGGGTGATAAAGCTGACACCAAAATCTCGACCGTTCCCTCAGGTTCGCTTGCTCTTGATGCAGCTCTGGGAGTTGGCGGCTATCCCCGGGGTAGAATAATAGAAATTTACGGACCAGAATCTTCTGGTAAAACAACGGTTGCATTACATGCAGTGGCCGAAGTGCAAAAAAGAGGTGGTACAGCCGCTTATATCGATGCCGAAAATGCTATGGATCCGGCTTATGCGGAGGCATTAGGTGTTGATGTTGATTCACTTATTTTGTCTCAGCCAAATACTGGTGAAGAAGGTTTACAAATTGCTGATACGTTGATTACAAGTGGTGCAATTGATATTTTAGTTGTTGACTCTGTTGCAGCACTTGTGCCTCAAGCTGAAATTGACGGAGAAATGGGTGACAGTCATGTTGGTCTGCAAGCTCGTTTAATGAGTCAAGCTCTGCGTAAGCTTTCGGGTAACATTAATAAGACCAAAACTATTGCAATTTTTATCAATCAAATTCGTGAAAAAGTTGGAATTATGTTTGGTAATCCTGAAACTACTCCTGGTGGTCGGGCACTGAAGTTTTATGCCACTATTCGTTTGGAAATCAGAAGAGCGGAAAAGATCAAGCAAACCGGTGGAGAAATTACTGGTAACCGTGTAAAAATCAAGGTAGTTAAAAACAAAGTTGCACCGCCTTTTAAAGTTGCTGAAGTTGACATGATGTATGGCAAGGGTATTTCACAGAGTGGTGAACTGTTGGATATGGCGGCCGACAAAGACATTATAGCCAAGGCCGGCTCCTGGTATTCATATCACGATGAACGAATTGGTCAGGGCCGAGAAAATGCTAAGAAGTACCTTGAGGATCACCCTGATGTCTATGACGATGTCCAAAAGCAGGTTCGTCAAGCTTTCGGTATTGATGAAGAATCAGTTGCTGAAAGAGAAGATCCTGAAAAAATAAAAGCCAAGAGAGCCCAAAAGGCTGCTGATACAGAAAAGGAAGCTTCTGCTAAAAAAGAAGCAGACAGCAAAAGCTAATTACGAGGAAATAAACCTTGACCTGTGAAAATGGGTTAAGGTTTTTTCATGTCGTTTGACATAAGTCCCATCGTTCTTTATTATTAATATTGTGTGAATAATCTAAAAAAATAAAAAAGGCGATAGAAATCATGATAAGTAAATTTTTGATTCCCGTCGCGATAGCTATAATTTCAATTATTGTTGGCGTTGTTGTAGGATACTCTATTCGTAAAAGGATCTGGGAGAAAAGGGCTCAGAACGCTCAAAACGATGCCGACCATATTTTAACCGAAGCAAAAGCACGAGTTGACGCTGCTAAAGCTGAAGTCAATGCACAAAAGCAAGCAGCTGATGCTATTAAACAGAGTGCGCAAAACACTAAAAAAGAAAAAATTCTTGAAGCTCAAGAACAAATTCAAGACTATCGACAAAAAGTTGAAGATGAATTAAACGACAAACGTGACAAAATTGCACGCGATCAAAATCGCTTAACCCAACGAGAGGATACTCTTGATCATAAGAACTCTTTGCTAAAAGAAAAAGAGGATGATTTAACTAAAAAAGATGAACAGCTAGAGCAAAAGCAAACAGAATTAGCTGCTAAATTGCAAAAAGCTGATGAACTAGTTGAACAGACTACGCAGAAGCTATACGAAGTGGCCCATTTAGACAAAGAGCAGGCAAAAAAGCTTGTTTTAGATCAATTAGCAGATGAATTAGTTAAAGAACGGGCAGAGTTGATTAGTAATAGTAATCAAGAAGTAAAAGCTAAAGCTGACCATTATGCGCGCAAAATAATTATTGATGCAATTCAAAGTAGCTCGGCAGATACAGTAGCTGAAACAACAGTATCTGTAGTTGATTTGCCTAATGAGGAAATGAAGGGTCGAATTATTGGTCGTGAAGGACGTAATATCAGATCTTTTGAAGCTCTTACTGGAGTTGATCTTATAATTGATGACACTCCAAAAGTTGTAACTTTAAGTGGTTTTGATGCCATCAGGCGTGAAATTGCGAAAAGGGCAATGGAACGTTTGATTAAGGATGGACGCATTCATCCGGCTCGAATAGAGGAAACAGTTGATAAAGCCCGTAAAGAAGTAAACGATGATATTTACGAAGCTGGAGAAAGCGCTCTAATGGAGCTGGGAATTCATAAAATGAATCCAGAACTGGTTAAAATATTGGGTAGACTCAAATACCGGACATCTTATGGTCAAAATGTTTTGGGTCATTCAATTGAAGTTGCAAAATTAGCTGGTACAATGGCTGCAGAGCTTGGATTAAATGAAAAATTAGCCGTTCGCGCGGGATTATTACACGATATTGGAAAAGCAGTCGACCATGACATTGAAGGTTCACACGTAGAAATTGGTGTAGAACTGACAAGGAAGTATCATGAGCCGGATGTGGTTGTTAATGCAATTGCAGCACACCATGGGGATGTGCCTAAGTTATCATTTATTGCTGAATTGGTAGTTGCAGCAGATACCATTTCTTCTGCAAGACCTGGTGCCAGAAGCGAAAGTTTGGAAAATTATATCAGAAGACTTACTGACCTTGAGCAGATAGCAAATAGGTATGATGGAGTCAAACAGGCATATGCTATTCAGGCTGGACGAGAAGTCCGCGTAATGGTTGAACCTGACAAGATTTCAGATGATCGCATTACAGTTTTAGCACGCGACATTCGCAATCAAATTGAAAAAGAACTTGATTACCCGGGTAATATTAAAATAACAGTTATTCGTGAAAAACGTGCTGTATCAATTGCAAAGTAAATAAAAGGATTGAATGCAAAATTCAATCCTTTTTTGTTTTGTAATATATCTTCAAAATATGGCGCAAATTAACATAAAAAAGCGCAAAAAAGCACATTTTGATAAAATGAAAGGGTATACAATACGGATTGAATGGAGGAACCTGCTATGAATCTAAAAATAACAACTGAATTAAAAGATTTCCTACTAGAATTAGGTTACCCATTTAATTCAATTTCTGGTTTACTTGATTCTAGCGTAATGGACAAATATCTGAATGCAAAGTGGATTAAAAATTCTCATGTATTTGAAATGTTAGACAAAGAAGCAAATGATAAACAGCTGTTGAAGTGTAGTGATGTTCGTAATTTTTACCAATTTGTTCCTCCATATTTTGCAGCTTTGTCAAGCAAAAATGGCTTACAGGCAATTTCTCGCCTAGCAGCTTACCAGCAGCTTGTAGGTCCAATTGAAATGGGAACTTTTGAGGAAGGTGAAAAATTAAGAATTCATATTAAATATTTGGACAAATATCGTAAATTTTCACGTTTTAGCCTATTAGTAGATCAAATTTCTTTAGTAAGTCTGATTAGAGCAGGTACAAATAAATGTGTTATACCCGTATCTATTGGGAGCAAATATGAGTATGGATCAAGAATAAATAAATATTTAGGTATTGAAGCTCAAAATAGCTCAGACAATTATTTGGTGTTTAGAAAGTATGATTTGGAGCAGTCATTTGTAACCAAAAATGATGTAATGTGGAATTTCATGGAGCCTGGTTTGAAAAAGTACATAAAAGAATTAAATATAAATCCTCCAATTTCTTCAGTTGTACAAAACACTCTGTTTAAATTGATAGCCGGAGGTAATTTTCAGGTAAAAGACGTAGCAAATAAACTGGGTATTTCATCAAGAACATTACAAAGATGGCTGCAAAATGAAGGCACAACTTTTAAAAAACAGTTAAGTATTGTGCAGAAAATTTTGGCTCAAAATCTACTTCAAGACAGAACTTTAAATACTGCAGAAGTAAGTTTTCTAGTTGGCTTTAATAGTGTTTCTTCGTTCTATAAAGCCTTTAAGAAATGGACAGGAATGACTGTTAAAGAATATAGGCTTCAAGCAATATTAAAAACTAATAGTATAAATGCGGTAATTTAATTAGGAGGAAACAAAATGTTTTTAAAAGATAACGAATCATGGAATGCAACTTATGATGTTGTGGTAATCGGTTTTGGTGGAGCAGGTGCTACAGCAGCACGTTTCGCAGCAGATAAAGGAGCAAAAGTCCTTTTAGTAGATAGTGCACCAGAGGGACATGAAGGTGGTAATACCAGATACTGTGGACAGATTGTTGAGGCAGGTTATGATTATGAAAAGCTAAAAAAGTATTATCAAAAAATGACTGCTCCACTTGATTTAGATGAGCAGGTGCTAGAAACTTTTGTAAAAGGGATGGTCAATTTACCAGATTACTTCGAAAAGTATCTCGGTGGTAAAGCATTCAGCGTTAAAAATAACCCAGGTAACAAAAATGTTGCCATGTTGGCATACATGAGTGCTGAATATCCCGAATTTGAAGGTGCAGATACAAACGACGACTTGTTAGTGCATGATCAAATATTCGATGCTGCTCTTTGGAAGAAATTGCGCCAGAATGTTTTAGATCGCAGCGACAAGATTGATGTGCTTTATTCAACGCCAGCAAAGCATTTAATTCAGGATACTGATAAGACAATAATAGGTGTACAGATTGAAAATAAAGGCAAGTTGTTCAACGTCCATGCAAAAAATGGTGTAGTTTTAGCACTTGGTGGATTTGAAAATAACGAACAAATGGTGCAGGATTATTTAGGTGAAACTAATTTATTACCATACGGTACGCTTTATAACAATGGCGATGGCATCAAAATGGCTATAGAAGTTGGTGCAGATTTGTGGCACATGAATAATTATGAACCAGGTGGAACTGTTAATTTAGCTGCTCCCAAAGGCCAAAGAGCTCATAACATTATGGCCTGGAAAGCATTATTTGCCGGTTCACTGATCACAGTTGGCGATGATGGTACACGTTATGTAGCAGAAGACGATCCAACCCGTCATGGTCATCGCTATAATCATGGTATTTGGAGAATCCCTTTAGCCCAAGTGCATCCTCATATGATTTTTGATCAGAATAAATACGATGAACTATTCTCAGCTGAGAATGATGAATTTCAAAAGGAAGCTTTAAGCAAAGTGGTTAAGTCAGAAACTATCGCTGACTTAGCTCAAGAAATAAAAGTTGATCCGGCAGTTTTAGAAAATACTTTGAACACGTATAATTTCTTCGTTGATCGTGGAGTTGATTACCAATGTGGACGTAAGCCAGAGTCAATGACCAAAATTTCACTTACGGGTCCATTTTATTCGTTAGCTCAACAACACACCATGTTAAACACCCAGGGTGGCCCACGCCGAAATAAAAATGCTGAAGTATTAGATACAGATCAGAAAGTTTTGCCACACTTATATGCTGCTGGTGAACTGGGTCATATAGGTGCAAATCAATATAATGGCGGGGGTGACATGGCTGACTGCTTAATATTTGGTAAGATAGCTGGAGAAAATGCCGCCAAAATTAAAGATGATCAAGTTGTTTCAGGTGCCAGTGTTAGTGAAAATAATGCTGATACTGCATTTCCTGAATCAGATGTTAAAGAAGAAAGCTATTCAACTGCTGAAAATCAATACATTGGTAAATCTTCAAGTGGCATGGGCAATGAAATCGTAGTGCGAGTAACAGTTGACAGTGATAAGCGTCCAAGCAATATTGAAGTTTTAAAAGAAAGCGAATCACCTGACTACGGTGAAAAAGCAATTAAGGAAATGAAAACAGAAATGCTAGCTAAGAAAACAGCTAACGTAGATGCTGTTTCTGGAGCTTCTGCATCAAGTCGCGCATTTAAAGAAGCTGTAGAATCTGCTTTGAAGCAGGCATAGATTTTAACGAAAGGATAAGAAATGGCAAATTTAAAAGATGGTATTTATCAGGGAAAAGGCTCTGGTAATCGTGGTGAAGTCAAGGTTTCGGTAAAAGTCAAAGACAATAAAATTACGGATATAACAATTGATCAACAAGATGAAACTTCTGGCATAAGCACTGCTGCTTTAAAAAAAGCACCGAAGCTAATTGTTGAGCATCAGTCATATAATATTGACGCAGTCACCGGAGCAACTATTAGTTTTCAAGCTGTACAAAAAGCAGTCAAAGATGCTGTTTCAAAAGCTGGCGATCCCAGTGGTCTTGATAAAAGAGTTGATCTTAGAAATACAGTGAAAAAGGATGATGGTAAGGACTACCGTAACGTCAATCCAGATGATTTGCAATTTGAAGATCATGCTGACGTGTTGGTAATTGGTGCTGGAGCCGCTGGACTTGCAGCTTCCATTACAGCAAGGCAAAAAAGTGCTTCCGTAATATGTTTGGAATATACATCAAGCTATATGCTATCTGATATGACTCTGTCTGGAGGTTATTACAATGCTGGTGGTGGTACTAGCTTGCAAAAAGCGCAAGGTATTAAAGACTCTAAAGACAATTGGAATAATTATTTGAAAGCAGTCGGTCAAGGATACGAAGATGCGGATATGCGTGAAACAATAGTAGAACATGCTGCTGAAGATTATGAATGGCTTGCTGGAGAAGTTGGGGTCAATTTCCAAGAAGTACAAGAAATTGGCAATGAAGAAGCAATGAAAGAATATGCGACTCCGGCAGCAAGGTCTCATTTAACTGTCGAAAAAAGTGGCTATGGTCTTTCAAAGCCACTTTACAATAAGGCAAAAGCAGTTGGCACAAAATTTATTTTTAATATTACAGCTGAGAACTTAATTACTGATGAGAAAAATAATGTAGTTGGTGTACATACTAATAAAGGTAACTACAAAGCTCAAAGCGTTGTTATTGCAACTGCAGGTTTTTCACGCAATAAAGAAATGCTTAAAAGCTTTGCACCAGATTTTGCTGTAGGGGAATCATATGGTTCTATTAGGCAAATGGGTGATGGTATCACAATGGGTGCTGAAATTGGCGCCAAGTTAAAAGATATGTGGATGCCAATAGCAAATTCTATTGGAACTCAATCAGGCGATAATGTTTGTATTGGGCCTTTGTGCACAGCTTGGACAAAACCTTATATTTGGGTTGGAACAGATGCTAAAAGACACTTTAGAGAAGATATGTATTTCGAATACGCTTCTAAGAAAATTGCTGACCTAGATCATGGTTTCGTGTGGCTGATTTTCGATGAAGGAATGGCAAATGAAATGCCAGCTGCCTTTTCTGCCCCAGCTCCTTCACCGCATTTAAAACGCGAAGTAGAAGATGGCTACTTTAAAAAAGCAGATACTATCGCGGAATTAGCAGAGCAAATTAATTTAAACCCTAATGTGTTAGAGAAAACAATTGCTAAATGGAATAATGATGTAAACAATGGTCAAGATACGGAATTTGGTCGCAAAAAAGATTTAACTGCTTTTAAGGCTCCATACTATGCCGCTAAACTTGCGCCATCAACACCGGATATGGCTGGAGGATTGTGCATCAATACTAAAGCAGAAGTTTTGGATAATTTTGATAGAAAAATTAGTAATCTCTTTGCTGCTGGTAGTACGACAGGCGGATGGCGAGGAATGACCTATCCAGGTTGCGGAATGGGCATTACAAACGCTATTGTTTTTGGCAGAATTGCCGGTGAAAGTGCTGCAAAGAATGCTCAAGTAAAAACTGATACTAATTCTGGTGCTTCACAGAATTAGTTTTTGGAGTTAAATATAATTAAAACTGGATACATTTGCATCCAGTTTTTTATTTGGAAATATTTATGATAATCAACCTAATTTGTGCATTTTTGCTCTACCCTGTATAATTAAGACAACTTTAAATGAAAGTAGCCGACTATGTTTAAAATTATTGTTGAATTATTCTTTTTAGTGATTATACAGGCTGCGATCACACCTTTTATTAGGCGATTAGCTTTCGTATTAGGTGCTGTCGACATTCCCAATAAAAGAAGAGTAAATAAAAAACCGATGCCAACCCTAGGGGGGTTGGGTATTTTTGTCACCTTCAATATAGGAGCTTTTATTCTCCTGCGCGATCAGTTTCCAACTCATGAAGCATTTAGCATACTTTTAGGCTCAAGTGTAATTGTCTTGACTGGCATAATCGATGATATTATGGAGCTGAAGCCAAGACAAAAAATGCTGGGCATTTTTATCGGTGCTCTAGTAATTTATTTTCTTGCCGGTATTAAAATGAATGTTCTCAATCTGCCATTTTTGAACAAACAAATAAATTTGGGATGGTGGAGTCTGCCAATCACTATTTTTTGGATCTTAGCTTTAACTAATGCTGTTGACTTAATTGATGGACTTGACGGATTGGCTGATGGTGTCTCTATGATTTCACTCATAACGATGGGAATTGTCGGCTATTTCTTTTTGCACACCGGCCAACTCTATATTCCGATCGGCTGTTTTATGCTGGCAGCTTGTTTACTGGGCTTTTTACCATATAACTTTCACCCGGCTAAAATATTTTTAGGCGATACCGGTGCGTTATACATCGGATTTATGATTGCCGTATTTTCTCTAAAAGGCTTGAAGAACGTAACTTTCATTTCATTGCTTGTACCAGTCACTATTCTAGGTGTGCCGATTACTGATACGCTTTATGCTATGATTCGACGCAAACTTAATAATCGACCCGTTTCCCAAGCTGATAAGCACCATTTGCATCATCAACTAATGCGAATGGGCTTAACCCACAGACAAACGGTTTTAAGCATTTATGCAATATCACTGGTCTTTTCTTTTATTTCCCTGTTATTTTTATTGTCACCAATGTGGGGCATGTGGGTCTTAATTGCTGGTCTGGCAGTTGCACTTGAATTTTTCGTAGAGTCCATTGGGCTTTTAGGTGAAAAATATAAGCCCTTGCTGAATTTAACCCAAAAATTAATTAATTCACGCAGTAAAAAAGATCCAACAGTTGAGGTATGGCATTTGGGACAAGATAAACCTGAGCAATTAAAAAAGAAGAAAAAAGAATAAATTTTAAACTTGACTCACATTTCACATGTGAGTTTTTTTACTGCTCATGATAGTTGTGTTGAGTGACAGGAACTTCATTATATCTTTGGGGAAGAAGCTCAAATTCTACTTTGCCCGCCAAAATATTGATTAAGTCATTTTCAAGCTGCTTTAACTTATCTTCATCAATAAAAATGGAAATTGTGACTTTCGCTTCATAGTCGATATTATCAATGAAAATCTTTTTTTGATTAAGATAATGCTGAGTTTCGTCAAATTTTTTATAATCGACTTGAAATTTCAAGCCCTGTTGCTGCACGCGCTTAACCACTCCAATAGCTTCAACAGCCTTAGTGACACTGTTGGAATAAGCACGGATTAAGCCGCCAGCTCCCAGTTTTATCCCACCAAAATAGCGCGTTACTACCACGGTAACGTTTTTAAGATTCATTAATTGAAGTGCCTTTAACTCCGGGACACCTGCGGTTCCGGATGGTTCACCATTATCGCTTGCTTTAACATGCTCGTCGTTTAATCCAATAGTGTAAGCAAAAGTGTTATGGGTAGCATCACGGTATTTTTGGGTAACAGCATTAATTGCTTTTTCGGCCTCTTTAACGGTTAAAGTTCTTATAACAGTGGCAATAAAGCGACTTTTTTTAATTATTAATTCGTGGTCACCGTTTTCCTTAATGGTTAAATAATCTTCTTTTTCGTTTTCGTTCAAAAAAATCAGCCCTTTTTTGCGTATTTATCATTGGAGGACAAAATGGAAAATATTTCTCATCTTGCTGGTCGTCAATGGCTTAGTAGTCAACTGGATTTTAGCACAAAGAAAGGTATAACAAAAATCAAGGCTGTTATCAACGATCGGTGTTCACGCTGCAATGCTAAAGTTTGGGCTAAATTGCCGAATGGCAAAAGATATTGTCGCGAATGTATCGGTTTAGGAAGAGTGGTTGAAGGCGATTATCTTATTCGTAATGAAGAGAAAGTAAACTTTCCCCGCACCAAAAACGGTGGCTTAACTTGGAGTGGTAAATTAACAGCTCAACAAGAAAAAATTGCTCAGGATTTGGTTCAGAACTATATGAATAAGCAAAATACTTTAGTTCATGCAGTAACCGGTGCTGGTAAAACTGAAATGATGTTTCCTTTGATTGCTCACTGTTTAGCAGAAGGTAAGCGGTGCTGCATAGCCGCACCAAGAATCGATGTAGTTAATGAATTATTTCCCCGCTTGCAAGTGGCATTCACTGAAATCAAAATTGGTAAATATCATGGGCATGAATACCAAGAGCCAGGCTTAGAGCAATTAACCATCTGTACCACCCATCAATTATTAAAATTTTTTCGTGCTTTTGACCTATTGATCATTGATGAAGCTGATTCTTTTCCATATGTGCAGAACCCTGAGCTTAATTTTGCTTCAAAAAATGCGCTTAAGAATAATGGCCAGATGGTCTATCTGACAGCAACACCTACAAAAGATTTATTAAAACTGGTTAAAAAGGGCCAAATTCAGCAATTAAAGTTAAATAGACGTTTTCATGGTTATTCCTTGCCTGTACCAAAAGAAAAACTGTTTTTACGTCCATTTTTAGAAGGTAAACGAATTAATCCAAAACTTGTGCAAGAAATTAGCAAAGTAATTAAGGCTAAGCATCCACTACTTTTATTTTTGCCCAGAATTGATTTGATTAAGCCATATGTTAGCGCACTTAGAAATGAGCCTGAATTTAAGCAAATAACAATAGAGGGTGTACATGCTAATGATGTACAGAGAATTGCAAAAGTTGATAATTTCAGGCGTGGACAAATACAATTGCTTGTTACCACTACTATTTTGGAACGTGGTGTAACTTTTAATCATGTTTGGGTGATTGTAGTTCAAGCAGATGATAAAATTTATAATACTTCTAGTTTGGTCCAAATTGCGGGTAGAGTTGGTCGCTCTAGGACTGATCCAACAGGTTTAATATTATTTTGCTACCAAAAATATACTTCAAGTCTGCGTAATGCTATGAAACAAATTCGTGAGATGAATAAATGAAAAAATGCCTATTATGTGGACAATATTTTATTTCAAAAATGTCATTTTTAAATTTATTTTCCTTGCACCAAAAGGATCGAAAAAGTATTTGTGATCACTGTTTAAAAAAGTTCATTCATGTACCTGATAAGCATTGCCCAATATGCTCAGGCAGTTCGAAGCAAAATCAGATTTGTTCAGACTGTGTGAATTGGCAAAAAATATACGGCGAAAAGTTGTTAATTAATCACTCTGTGTATTTATATAACAGAGCATTTCATGATTTAATGGTTAACTATAAGCGCTATGGTGACTACATTTTATACGCTGCACTGCAAGAATTGTGTGTTAAAGAACTATCTGAATATAAAGCTGATGTTTATGTTCCAGTTCCAACTTCTCCTGAGCACATCGCTAAAAGACAATTCGATACAATCACTGCACTGTACGGTAGTCTTGTACCTTTAACAAACATGCTGGGTAAGAAAGCAGGACTAGGAGCCCAAGGAGAGAAAAATCGTGCTGAAAGATTAACTAGTGAGCAAAGCTTTTTTGTTAAGGAAAACTTTACGATTAATTTTCAAAAATGCACAGTTATCTTGCTGGATGACATATACACTACTGGCAGAACGCTTTATCATGCTCGAGATGCGCTGGCAAAAATTTTCCCTAATGCGAAAATCAGTAGTTTTACCTTATGTAGATAAAACAAAATTGTTCAGCGCTTTCATGTTTTGTTATAATTTTGCTATAATATAGATAGCATAAGACTGCCTCTAGCAGTTGAAAGGAGAATCTCATATGTTAAAGTATAATGTTCGTGGTGAAAATATCGAGGTAACGGATGCTTTAAGAAGTTACGTAGAAAAGCGCCTTAAAAAATTAGAAAAATATTTCGATTTAAATCAAGATATGATTGCTCATGTTAATTTAAAGGTGTATCGTGATCACAAGGCTAAAGTCGAGGTAACTATACCACTACCATACTTAGTATTGAGAGCTGAAGAAACAACTGACGATATGTATCGCAGTATTGATTTTGTTTCTGAAAAATTGGAAAGACAAATCAGAAAATATAAGACACGTGTAAATCGTAAGAGCCGTGAAAAAGGAATTAATGATTTCTTCGTTGAAAGTGCGGAGGAAGATTCGAAAGACAAAGAAAGTAATGAATTTACAATTGTTCGTAATAAACAAATTGGGTTGAAACCAATGAGTCCTGAAGAAGCAATCTTGCAAATGAATATGCTAGAGCATGATTTCTTTGTTTTTCAAGATGGTGAAACCAGCGGTACAAGTGTTGTCTATCGCAGAAATGACGGCCGTTATGGTTTGATTGAGACCAAATAGTAATAATATTATTAAGTAAGGGCCCCACATTTAGTGTGAGGTCTTTGTTTTGTTTATTTTTCATTTAGCGCTAATCATGGTAAAATTATAATGTGTTTTTATACTTTAACTACATATAAGGATCGATTAAATGGTAAACATTTTAAAGAAACTATACAATAACGATAAAAGAGAACTGAAAAAATTTGAAAAAATTGCAGATAAAGTTGAAAGTCATGCAGACGAATACAGTCGGCTTTCAGACGAAGAATTACAGGCAAAAACACCTGAATTTCGTGATAGATTGAAAAATGGTGAAAGCTTAGATTCGCTCTTGCCGGAAGCTTTTGCAGTTTCTCGTGAAGGAGCTAAAAGAGTTTTAGGCCTATACCCATTTCATGTTCAAGTATTAGGTGGTATTGCGCTGCACTACGGTAACATTGCCGAAATGATGACTGGTGAAGGTAAGACCTTAACTGCGACTATGCCTGTTTATCTGAATGCACTAACAGGAAAAGGCGTTCACGTTGTTACCGTTAACGAATACCTGTCCAGTCGTGATGCCGAAGAAATGGGCCAGTTGTACAAATGGTTAGGCTTAACCGTTGGTCTTAATTTGAATGCTATGTCTCCTGATGAAAAGCGTGAAGCATATAATTGTGATGTTACTTATTCCACTAACTCAGAACTAGGCTTTGATTATCTACGTGATAATATGGTCGTTTACAAGGAGCAAATGGTTCAACGTGAACTTAACTATGCTATTATCGATGAGGTTGACTCAATTTTAATTGATGAGGCCAGAACTCCATTAATTATTTCTGGCGAGGCAGAACAAGCTAATGGTGACTATATTCGTGCTGATCGCTTTGTTAAAACTCTTAAAGAAGACAAAAGTGATGATGATGCGGATGATGATAAGGACTATGGTGATTACAAAATTGACTGGCCAACTAAGACTATTTCTTTAACTAGAACTGGTATTCAAAAAGCTTGTGATCATTTTGGCCTTAAAAACTTGTATGACGTTGAAAATCAGAAATTAGTGCATCACCTTGATCAGGCTTTAAGAGCAAATTACATTATGCTTAAAGACATCGATTATGTTGTGCAAAACGGTGAAGTCCTGATCGTTGATTCTTTCACTGGTCGTGTTATGCAGGGACGGCGCTATTCTGATGGCCTGCACCAGGCTATTGAAGCTAAAGAAGGCGTTAAGATTCAAGAAGAATCCAAGACGCAGGCGACAATTACTTACCAGAACTTCTTTAGAATGTATAAAAAACTTGCCGGTATGACAGGTACTGCTAAAACTGAAGAAGAAGAATTCCGTGAAATTTACAACATGCAGGTAATTACTATCCCGACTAACCGTCCTTTGATCAGGATAGATAATCCGGATATTCTTTATCCTACTTTGTCATCCAAGTTTACGGCAGTAGTTAATGAAATTAAAGAACGGCACTCAAAGGGTCAACCGGTATTAGTTGGTACCGTTGCGGTTGAAAGTTCTGAAAGACTGAGTAAGTTACTTGACAAAGAAGGAATTCCTCACGCCGTTTTGAATGCTAAAAACCATGCTAAGGAAGCTCAGATTATCATGAACGCCGGTCAACGCGGTGCGGTCACTATTGCGACCAACATGGCTGGCCGTGGTACCGACATTAAATTAGGGCCAGGTGTGAAAGAACTAGGTGGCCTTTCTGTTATAGGTACTGAACGTCATGAGTCTCGTAGAATTGATAACCAACTCCGTGGACGTTCAGGTCGTCAAGGTGACCCTGGTGTTACTCGTTTCTATCTCTCACTTGAAGATGATTTGATGAAACGCTTTGGTGGCGATAGAGTCAAAGACTTCCTTGACCGTTTGTCTGACAATGATGATGACAAGGTAATTGAGAGTCGCTTGATCACTAGACAAGTTGAGTCTGCTCAAAAACGTGTTGAAGGTAATAACTATGATACCCGTAAGCAAACATTGCAGTATGATGATGTTATGCGTATACAACGTGAGATTATTTATGGTGAACGGATGCAGGTTATTGGTGAAGAAAAGTCACTTAAGGATGTTTTAATCCCAATGATTCGCCGTACTATTAATAGTCAAGTTGATATGTTTACACAGGGTGATCGTAGTAAATGGCGGCTTGATTCACTGCGTGACTTCATTTCTTCAAGTTTGACGAACGAAGAAGAAACTGATGCAATTGACTTCAAGACAATTACGGTTCCTGACTTAAAGCAAAAGCTGTATGATATCGTTGAAGCCAACTATGAAGAAAAAGAAGCGATTTTGGCTGATCCTTCAGAAATGCTTGAATTTGAAAAAGTAGTTATCTTGCGGGTAGTTGACGATCGCTGGACTGATCATATAGATGCTATGGACCAATTACGGCAATCAATCAGTTTACGTGGCTACGGTCAACTTAATCCGCTGGTAGAATACCAGGATTCTGGCTACAACATGTTTGAAGAAATGGTATCAAATATTGAATTTGACGTGACTCGTTTATTTATGAAAGCTGAAATTAGACAAAATCTTAGTCGTTAATAGTTAAGATGGGAGGAGAAAGCAGCTGCTTTCTCTTTTTTACTGAAATTTTATTAAAAATAAAGGAGCTATTGTAAAATATGGAAATAAGTGACATTCAAAATGAATTGGATAGTTTGAAAAAGCGGTTAGACCACTTTAGGGGGTCTCTTTGACTTAGATTCAATAGACGAAAGTATCATTGTTAATGAAAATAAGATGCAAGATCCGACTTTTTGGGATGATCAGGAAAAAGCACAAGGTTTGATTAGTGAGACAAATGTGTTGAAAGAAAAACGTGATTCTTTTGTCAAGTTGGAAAAGGATTATCAAAATGAAATAACAGCACTAGAATTACTGCGTGAAGAAGCAGATCAAGATTTACAAAAAGAAGTTGAAACCGATCTGCAAAAATTGCAAACTGAGTTTCATGATTATGAGCTAGATTTACTCTTATCTGGCAAATATGATGATCACAATGCGTTGATTGAAATTCATCCGGGAGCAGGTGGCACTGAGGCGATGGACTGGGGCCAAATGCTCTTGCGGATGTACCAGAGATATGCCGATATTCGCGGCTTTAAATTTGAAATTAGTAATTATGAACCTGGAGAAGAAGCTGGTCTTAAAAGCGTTAGTGCCAAGATTACTGGTAAAAATGCCTACGGCCTGATGAAATCGGAAAATGGTGTTCACCGTTTGGTGAGAATTTCTCCCTTCGATTCGGCCAAGAGGAGACATACATCTTTTGCTTCGGTTGAAGTTATTCCGGAAATTGATGAGAGTATAAAGGTGGATATCGATCCTAAAGATCTCCGTGTTGACGTTTACCGGTCGAGTGGTGCAGGCGGTCAGCATATTAATAAAACATCAAGCGCTGTCAGAATCACTCATTTACCGACAGGAATCGTAACTACGTCTCAGGCGCAGCGTTCACAGTTGCAGAATCGGGAAACCGCAATGAATGAACTGCGAGCAAAATTATTTCACTTAGAGGAAGAAAAGAAACGTAAACATAAGCAGGAGCTTAAAGGTGATCAAAAAGAAATTGGTTGGGGCTCACAAATTAGATCTTATGTTTTTCATCCTTATAATTTGGTTAAGGATCTGCGCACAGGCTATGAAACTTCCGATACAAGTGGTGTAATGGATGGCAAGCTGCAACCGTTTGTTTATGCATATTTACAATGGCTTTTGAGCCAGGAAAATCCAGAGTAGGTGATTAGATGAGTTTTTGGGGAATTGTTGGTTTAGTATTATTGGCAGTTGTTATTTTAAGTATTATTTTTGCCATATTTCACATCTTTTTCATGATATTACCGGCAGCCTTAGTAATTATTGGTATTATCTGGTTAATCAATCATTTTACCAAAAATGATGATAATAATGCTGGACACTCTGATCTTAATTCTGGTTCTTATAGCTGGGACAATTGGAATGAAAATAATCAAACTAAACCAAAACGGAAAAAAGTACGCGATGCTAAAACCAAAGATGTCGACAAATAATAAAGGGGCATTTTGAAATGACAAACGCTGTTAAATTAAGAAATTTAATTCGTGATAATAAAATTGTTCATGTTGTGCAGGGAAAACAATATATCAATAATAAGGAGATTGTTGTATCTGATATTTATAGACCAGGACTGGAGTTAACAGGCTACTTTGACTTTTACCCCCGCCAGCGTATTCAGTTACTTGGGCGTACAGAAATTTCTTATGCCGCTAGACTAGACCACGATAGTTTAGTACAGGTTTTTAAAAAACTTTGTACTCCTGATACGCCCTGCTTTTTTGTATCGCGTTCTCTGCGAATACCACCGGAACTAGCTCAAGCTGCTGATGAGGCGGAGATTCCTATTCTTTCTTCACCAGAGTCAACTACCTATGTTTCCAGTATTTTGACGGAATATTTAAGAGAGCGACTAGCTGTCCGTGATACGATTCACGGCGTCTTAGTTGAAGTTAAAGGTATGGGCGTGTTACTGACTGGTGATTCAGGTGTTGGGAAATCTGAAACTGCTTTAGGCTTAATTCATCGTGGTCACCGTTTAATAGCTGATGATCGAGTTGATGTTTATCAAAAAGATGTGGAAACCGTGATGGGTGAAGCTCCGGAAATATTAAAACACCTAATGGAAATTCGTGGTATTGGTATCATTGATGTTATGGATCTGTTCGGTGTTGGAGCTGTTAAAAACCGTGAAAGCATCCAGCTGGTTATCAAACTTGTCAATTGGGATAAGAAAGCTAATTATGATCGTTTAGGTTTTGAGGAAAGCAAACGAGATATTTGTAATGTTGAAGTTCCCCAAATCACTATTCCTGTTAAAGTCGGTCGTAACATGGAAGATATTATTGAAATTGCAACTATGAATTTCCGTGCCAAGAGAAGCGGCTATAATGCTACCAAAACTTTTGACAGTAATTTAACGAAATTAATTAAGAAAAACTCTCAAGCAGACACAGCAAAGGATAAGAATAAATGATATTGACCATCAATCCTGTAGCATTTAAATTAGGAAACCTAAGTGTCAAGTGGTATGGCATTATTATGGCTGTCGCAATTATTTTAGCTGTCTCAATGGCAATCTTTGAAGGACGTAAACGTCAAATTGAAAGTGATGACTTCATGGATTTGCTGTTATGGGCTGTTCCTCTTGGATATGTGGGTGCACGCATTTACTATGTTATTTTTGAATGGAATTATTATTCTCAGCATCTTGACGAGATAATTGCTATTTGGAATGGTGGCATAGCTATCTATGGCGGCTTACTGGCCGGATTGGCAGTTTTACTGGTATTTTGTTATAAGAGAATGTTGCCACCATTTCTGATGCTGGACATCATTACGCCAGGAGTAATGGCTGCTCAAATATTAGGCCGCTGGGGTAATTTTATTAATCAAGAAGCTCATGGTGGGCCCACAACCTTGGCGTTTTTACAAAGCTTACACTTACCTGATTTTATTATTAATCAGATGAAAATCGGTGGAGTATACTATCAGCCAACTTTTCTATATGAATCTTTTTTTAATTTGATTGGTTTACTGATAATATTGTTATTAAGACACAGAAAGCATCTGTTTAAACAAGGCGAAATATTTATGCTCTATTTGGCATGGTATTCTGTCGTACGTTTTTTCGTAGAAGGCATGCGGACAGATAGTCTTTACCTTTGGGGATCGATTCGGGTTTCGCAAATGCTTAGTGTAATATTGCTGATAGTGGTTATAGTATTATTTATTTATCGCAGGCGAATTGTTAAACCCAAATGGTATTTAGACGGCAGTGGCTTGAAATACCCTTATAGTCGAGATTAATAATTATTTTAGTGAAAGAGAGTAAAAAATGACAAAAATTGCAGTTTTAGGAGCAGGTTCATGGGGTACGGTTTTAGGATCAATGCTTGCTGATAAAGGATATAATATCGTTCTGTATGGTAATAACGAAAAAGTTAATGACGAAATTAACCAGAATCATACCAATGAGCACTACATGAAAAACTGGCAGGTAAATAAAACGGCTGTTGCGACAGGTGACTTAAATGAAGCTTTAACGGAAGCCGAAATTGTATTATTTGTTTTACCTACTCAAGCTATTCGCAGTGTTGCTCAGAATGTAAGTAAAATTTTAAGACAAACTAATTCAAAGCCGCTTATAGTCACTGCTACGAAAGGTATTGAACCGGGTTCCAAAAAACTGATATCGGATATTTTAACTGAAGAAATCTATCCGGATGATGAGGATAAAATTGTAGCTATTTCAGGACCGAGCCATGCTGAAAGTGTTGCTCAAAAAGATTTGACTGCCATTTCATGTGCTTCAAGTAGCATGGAAAATGCACAAAAAGTGCAGCGGTTATTTTCAAATGACTATTTCCGTTTATATACCAATAGCGACTTGATTGGTGTCGAAGTAGCTGGTGCGGTTAAAAATGTTATTGCAATCGCGGCTGGGATTTTAGTTGGTAAGCACTATGGTGACGATGCTAAGGCGGCTTTAATGACCCGAGGTTTAGCAGAGATTACACGCCTAGGAGTTAATTATTTTGGTGCCGACCCAATGACTTTTAGTGGTCTTGCAGGAATAGGTGATTTAATTGTTACTTGTACATCAGTCAATTCTCGTAATTGGCGCTGTGGTAAGCAATTAGGTGAGGGCAAGAGTCTTGACTATGTCTTGCAAAATATGGGTCAGGTTGTTGAAGGTGCCACAACAGTAAAGGCTGTGCACGAATTATGCGCAGAAAAGCATATTGATATGCCAATTAGTGAAGCTATCTACCGCGTTTTATACCAAAATTCTAATGTAGATGATGAAATTACCCAGATGATGGGTAGAAGTCCTAAACAGGAGATTAGACTTTAACATGCAAATCGTTGTAATATTTACTTACGAAAAATAAGAAAGTACTGGGGGTAAAACTATGACGGAAAAATATGACGTAATCATTATCGGAGCAGGACCTGGTGGCTTAACTGCTGCTCTTTATGCTTCTCGTGCAAACCTTTCAGTGTTAATGCTTGATCGTGGTTTGTATGGTGGGCAAATGAATAACACCGATGCAATTGATAACTATCCCGGCTTTAGTGAAATTAAAGGACCAGAGTTGGGCGAAAAAATGTACAATTCTGTTATGAAGTTTGGTGCCAAATTTGAATATGGTGATGTTCAAACAGTAACCACCGCTGGTGACCTAAAAATAGTTAAAACAGATACTGGCGAGTACAGTGCACCTGCCTTAATTATTGCTACCGGAGCGGATCATCGTCATTTAGGTGTTCCTGGTGAAGATGAATATTCCGGTAAGGGTGTTTCTTATTGCGCTGTTTGTGATGCTGCCTTTTTTAAAGATGAAGATATTGCGGTTATCGGTGGCGGCGATTCAGCTATTGAAGAAGGAATTTACTTGGCTCAAAGTGCTAAGTCGGTTACGGTTATTCACCGGCGCGATCAACTACGCGCTCAACCAACTCTGCAAAAACGTGCTTTTGCTAACTCAAAAATGCATTTTATTTGGAATGGCTTAACTCAATCTATTGATGGTGACGGCAATAAGGTGACTGGCGTAACCTATAAAGATAAAGAGACCGGTGAAGAAAAACACTTAAAGACTCGCGGTGTTTTTATCTACGTTGGCGTTATTCCTCAAACTGCACCTTTTAAAGATTTGGGCGTAACTGATGAGAATGGTTGGATTCCAACGGATGAGCATATGAGAACTAAGGTTGATGGTATTTTTGCCCTGGGTGATGTAAGGGCAAAAGACTTACGCCAAATTGCTAATGCAGTTGGTGACGGCAGTATTGCTGGCCAACAGGCATACAATTATTTGCAAGATTTAAATGATCGGAAAATATAAGGATTACAAAAAGAATTCAGCTTAAATGAATTCTTTTTTTATTTTTACAGATAGCAATAGTGATAAATGCTAGAATATAATTTATGAAAACGAATTAAATGCTAGAAAAAGAGGAACATTACTGAAATGAAAGCAAGAGAAACATTTCAAAAATGGCAACAGACACAAAATTTGCCCGATTATTTAAAAGATCAACTGTCTGAACTTGGTCAAAATCCAAATTGGGTTGAAGATGCGTTTGGGCAAGATATTAATTTCGGTACAGCCGGCATGAGGGGCAGACTGGAGCCGGGAACTAATCGCATCAATTTGTACACTGTTGGCCGTGTAACAGAGGGCTTAGCTCGGTTGATAGATGAAAAGGGTGAGCAAGCTCAAAATAATGGGGTAGTAATTTCCTTTGATTCACGTTATCACTCTCGTGAATTTGCGGAACATGCGGCGAGAATTTTAGGAAGCCATAATATCCATGTTTATCTGTTTGATGATTTAAGACCAACACCTGAATTATCATTTGCTGTTAGGTACTTACACGCTGCAGCCGGAATTAATATTACTGCTTCTCATAATGCCAAACAATATAATGGTTACAAGGTTTATGGTGCCGATGGCGCCCAAATGGGTCCTGAAGATGCAGAGCGGGTTTTTGAGTATTCTCAAAGAGTAACAGATATTTTTAACGTTCAAGCAGCGCCAGTAGTGCAACTCCGTGCACGAAAAACTTTACAGCTGATTGGTGAAGACATCGATGAAGCTTATTTAGCAGCATTAAAAACGGTAAATGTTAACCCCGACCTTATCCGGCAAAATGCCGACAAATTAACCATTATTTATACCCCATTGCATGGTACAGGTAAAATGATTTATGATCGCGCATTCAGGCAAGGAGGTTTTACTAATGTAATTCCGGTTCCCAGCCAGGCAATCATTGATCCGGAATTTCCAACAACTAAAAAACCAAATCCGGAATACCGTGATGTTTTTGATCCGGGAATAAAATTAGCAAATGAAAAACAGGCAGACTTAATCATTGCCACGGATCCTGATGCTGATCGAATGGGTGCATGCGTGCGTACTAAAAACGGTGATTTTCAGGTACTAACTGGTAACCAAATTGCCACGCTGATGATTTATTATTTGCTTGTTAATTTAAAAAATAATGGTCAATTAGCCAGCGATTATGAATTAATTACCTCGGTAGTTTCCAGTAGCATGCCGTTTAAAATTGCCCAAGATTTTGGTATTAAAACCAAGTATGTTTTGACCGGTTTCAAGTTTATTGGCGAAGAAATCGATCGCATGAGTAAGATGCATGATGGCAAATTCTTGATGGGCTTTGAAGAAAGCTACGGCTATCTTTTTAAGCCTTTTGCGCGGGATAAAGACGCTATGCAGGGTGCACTAATGTTTGCTGAAGTAGCTTCTTATTATGCTTCGCGCAACATGACTGTACTAGATGGACTCAATGAAATTTGGCAAAAATATGGCACTTCATACGAAATAACCAAAGCTGTTGAAATGCCAGGCATCGGTGGCCAAAAGAAAATGGCGCTTTTGATGGCAAAGTTGCGCTCAGAACATTTGGAAGAAATAAATGGGGTTAAGGTTAACAAAATCCAAGACTTTTTAAAGCAGCAAGAAATTACCGAGAATGGTGTTCAACCATTAGCAGGGCTACCTAAATCCAATGTATTAAAATATTATTTAGCAGATGAAACTTGGCTGGCCTTAAGACCATCTGGTACAGAACCAGTAATTAAAGCCTACGTCGGAGTTAATAAGCCCGATATTGCAACTGCTCACGCGGCGGCTGAAAGTTATCAAAATGCTTTGGCAAAACTGTTAAAATAAGACAAAAAGGATGCGAAAATACGTTCGAGAGAGTAAAATATAATAAGTCAAATAAGAGTTGGGCAATTTTGTCCAACTTTTTCTACGAGGAGTCTTTCGATGATTAAACGACAAGAAGAACGTAAATTTGAACTCGTTTCTAAATTTAATCCAGCAGGCGATCAGCAACAAGCCATTGATAAATTGGCTGCTGGCTTTAAAAAAGGGTATAAAGAACAGATTTTGGAAGGTGCTACCGGTACTGGTAAAACTTTCACTATGGCCAATATTATTGCTAAGTTAAATAAACCCACTTTAGTCATTTCGCATAATAAGACTTTGGTGGGACAGCTATACGGAGAATTTAAAGAGTTTTTCCCACATAATGCCGTTGACTATTTTGTGTCATACTATGATTATTACCAACCTGAAGCATATGTGCCGCAATCAGACACATATATTGAAAAGGACTCAGCAATTAATGATGAAATTGACCAGTTGCGTCACCAAGCTACCAGCGACTTAATGGAACGTAACGATGTTATTGTCGTAGCGTCAGTTTCATGCATTTACGGCTTAGGTGACCCGAAAGAATATGCTGCGAGTGTGATTACGGTTCATGAGGGTGAAGAATACAACAGAAACACTTTACTGCGTGATCTAGTCAATATTCAATATGACCGCAATGATATTGACTTTCAACGTGGTCGTTTTCGCGTTCGTGGAGATGTTGTAGAAGTTTTTCCTGCAGGCAACTCTAACCACGCTTATCGGATTGAATTTTTCGGTGATGAAATTGACAGAATTGTAGAAGTTGATGCCTTAACTGGTGAAGTTATTGGTGAAAGAGAGAGTATTTCACTTTTCCCAGCAACGCACTTCATGACCAATGAAGAGCAAATGAGACGGGCTCTTAAGGCCATTTCACAAGAAATGAAAATTCAAGTGAAAAAGTTTGAAGGCGAGGGAAAGTTGCTGGAAGCTGAACGTATTAAGCAACGGACCACTTTTGATATGGAAATGATGGGTGAAGTTGGCTATACCAATGGTATTGAAAACTATTCTCGCCATATGGAAGGAAGAAAAGAAGGAGAACCACCATATACTTTACTTGACTTCTTCCCCGATGATTTTCTCATTCTAATTGATGAGTCTCACGCCACTATGCCGGAAATTAGGGCAATGTATAACGGTGACCGTAATCGTAAAAAGACTTTGATTGATTATGGCTTTCGCTTACCTTCAGCGCTTGACAACAGACCCTTGAAACTGGCAGAATTTGAAAAACACGTTAACCAAATATTATATGTTTCGGCCACGCCGGGAGATTATGAGCTCGAACGGACAAATCATAAGGTCGAACAAATCATCAGACCAACTGGTTTGCTTGATCCTAAAATTGAGGTTAAACCGGTTGAGGGTCAAATTGATGATCTAGTTGCTGAAATTAACAAGCGCATTGAGAAGAATGAACGTGTTTTCGTTACTACATTAACGAAAAAAATGGCTGAGGACTTAACAGATTATTTGAAAGATCTCGGGATTAAAGTGCAATATTTACACTCTGACGTGAAGACACTGGAACGGATGCAAATATTGCGTGACTTGCGTACTGGCAAGTATGACGTTTTAATTGGTATTAACTTATTGCGTGAGGGTATTGATGTACCGGAAGTTTCACTGGTCGCAATTCTTGATGCTGATAAGGAAGGCTTTCTACGTGCATACCGGCCGCTAGTGCAAACAATGGGGCGTGCTTCCAGAAACGCAGATGGGGCTGTAATTATGTATGCCGATACAATCACAGACTCAATGCGGGAAGCTATTGATGCAACGCAGAGAAGACGTAAATTACAGATTAAGTTTAATGAAGAACATGGTATGAAACCAAAAACTATTGTTAAACCGATCAGGGATGTTATTTCTGCCACAAAAGTGGCTGATGAAGATACGCAAACTGATAGTTTTGCTGATTTGAATTTTGACGAATTAACCGTTAAACAAAAGAGAACCATGATTAAAGACTTGCGCAAGCAAATGCAGGAAGCTGCTAAGAAGCTTGATTTCGAAGGCGCTGCAACCTTGCGGGATGCTATCATGGAACTGGAAAGTTCAACTAGAAGTCCAATTAAGAAAAAAGGGAAAGCATTAAATGGTAAATGATAAAATTGTTATTCGGGGTGCGCGTGAACACAATTTAAAAGACATTAACCTGTCAATACCTAAGGATAAATTAGTTGTTATTACCGGCCTGTCGGGTTCTGGCAAAAGTTCTTTGGCTTTTGATACTTTGTATGCCGAAGGGCGTAGAAGATATGTCCAATCACTGTCAAGCTATGCGCGCCAATTTTTAGGACAAATGGATAAGCCAGATGTTGATTCAATCGATGGCTTAAATCCAGCAATCTCAATTGATCAAAAAACGACATCGCATAATCCCAGATCAACTGTGGGCACAGTTACTGAAATAAATGATTATCTCAGACTTTTGTGGGCTCGAGTTGGACACCCAGTTTGTCCTAACGATGGTACTTTAATTGAAAGACAGTCGGTTGAGCAAATGGTTAACCGCATTTTGGCTTTGCCTGAACGTAGCCGTATTCAAATTTTGGCACCAGTAATTAGAGCTAAAAGAGGTGCACATAAAGAAGTCTTTAAACGGGTACAAAGAGCAGGCTATGTGCGTGTTATTGTTGATGGCGATATGCATGAAATTGGTGAAAAATTTGATTTAGAAAAAAATAAGCGCCATTCAATTGATATCGTGGTTGACCGTTTGATTGTTAAAGAAGGTATTCGGTCACGCCTTTTTGATTCCGTGGAGGCAGCTCTGCGCTTATCGGACGGCTATATGAATGTTGATGTTATCGGCGCAGAAACGATCAACTTTTCAGAATACTATGCTTGTCCTAAATGCGGTTTTACTGTAGGAGAAATGGAACCACGGCTTTTCTCTTTTAATGCACCGTTTGGTGCTTGTCCTGATTGTGACGGCTTAGGCGTTAAGTTATCAGTTGATGAGGACTTGGTTGTTCCGGATCAAAGCAAAACTTTAGCCGAAGGAGCAGTTGCACCTTGGAAAAATTCCAAGTACTACGGGGAAATGCTTGAACAGGCCTGTACGGCTTTGAAAATTCCGCTTGATAAACCATTTTCTAAGTTGACTAAGAAGCAAAAAGAGACAATTTTACACGGCTCAACTAAAAAAATTAAGTTTCATGTTACCGGTGATTTCGGAGTTAATGATACGACAGCGCCTTTTGAAGGCGCTATGGAGAATGTTGAAAGACGTTATTATCATCCGATGTCCAAATTCATGCGTGATGTGATGGGTAAATATATGACAGAACTTACTTGCTCAACTTGTCATGGTAAAAGATTAAATCGTAAAGCATTAGCGGTTAAAGTTAATGGCAAGGATATCGCTGAGGCATCGGATTTGGCAATCAGTCATGCCCTTAAATTTTTCAATAATATCAAACTTGATGAGCAGGAATCTGTCATTGCTAAGCCAATACTAAAGGAGGTGCGTGACAGGCTCACTTTCTTAAATAGTGTGGGCCTAGATTATTTGACCTTGTCACGTTCTGCTAATACTTTATCTGGTGGGGAAGCTCAGAGAATCCGACTTGCGACCCAAATTGGTTCTAATCTTTCTGGGGTCATGTATGTTTTGGATGAGCCGTCAATTGGTTTACATCAGCGTGATAATGACCGGCTGATAGCTGCTTTAAAGCGCATGCGTGATTTAGGTAATTCCTTAATTGTAGTTGAACATGATGACGAGACTATGAGACAAGCCGATTACCTGATCGATATGGGTCCGGGTGCTGGGACTTATGGCGGTGAAGTCATGGCTGCCGGTACGCCTGAAGAAGTTGAACAGAATGAAAAATCTCTAACTGGACAATATATGGCAGGTAAAAAGTTTGTACCTGTTCCGTTAAAAAGGCGTAAAGGTAATGGTAAAAAAATTACAATTACCGGTGCAGCTGAAAATAATCTCAAAAATTTAAAGGTTGAATTTCCTTTAGGTAAATTAATTGTGGTTACTGGGGTTTCAGGTTCAGGTAAATCAACCTTGGTAAATATGATATTAAAACGTGCTTTAGCACAAAAATTGAATCGAAATCAAACTAAACCTGGCAAATATAAAACTATCAGTGGCTACCAAAACATTGAAAAGATCATTGATATTGATCAAAGTCCGATCGGCCGTACTCCTCGAAGTAATCCCGCTACTTATACCAGTGTTTTTGATGATATTAGAGCTTTATTTGCCCAAACAAATGAAGCCAAACTCCGTGGTTACACTAAGGCGCGCTTTTCCTTTAATGTTAAAGGCGGCCGTTGTGAAGCCTGCCATGGCGATGGCATTATTAAAATAGAAATGAACTTTTTACCGGACGTCTATGTTCCGTGCGAAGTTTGTCATGGCAGTCGTTATAATTCTGAAACTCTCGAAGTAACCTATCGCAAGAAAAATATTGCACAGGTTTTAGATATGACAATTAGTGAGGCTTGCTTGTTCTTTAAAAATATTCCTAAAATTGCGCGCAAATTACAAACAATTGTGGATGTCGGTTTAGGTTATGTCAAACTAGGTCAGTCTGCTACTACCTTATCTGGTGGTGAAGCGCAAAGGATGAAGCTTGCTGCGGAGTTGCAGAAGTTATCAACAGGTAAGAACTTTTACATTTTAGATGAGCCAACAACTGGTTTGCATACAGATGATATCAAGCGTTTACTGGAAGTATTGCAAAGACTCGTTGATCAAGGCAATACAGTTTTGATAATCGAACACAATTTGGATGTGATTAAAAATGCTGATTGGTTAATTGATCTGGGTCCTGAAGGAGGAGAAGGTGGTGGCCAAATAGTTGCCACTGGCACACCAGAGCAGGTAGCACAAGTTAAGGAAAGTTATACCGGTCAGTATTTAAAGCCAGTTCTTATGCGTGACACGTCACTAACAAAAAAGGCTAGCGCAAAAAGTAATTAAATAGTATTAATTGTTTGTGAGAAAGTGTAAAATATAGCGCAAGGAGGAATAAAAATGGATAATTTTTCTAGTTACGGACAAAATCGTGGTTTTAATTGGGCCGCATTTATTTCTGGTATTTTAATGGTAATTGCCGGGTTATTTCTATTGCGGCACCCTGGTAAAGCACTACACGCATTTGTCTTGCTGTTCGCTATTGTCTCTATTGTCCAGGGATTTGTTTGGCTGGTATTTTACAGCCGTTTTCGGTATTTTATCCCTTCTAGCTGGTGGTCAATTGTTTCAGGGGTACTGGACATTATCGTTGGAATTTTGTTTCTTTACTCATACGACGCTGCTGGATTAACAATTGCCTACCTTTTTGCTTTTTGGTTCTTATTTGATTCGATTACCGGTATAGTTTTTTCATGGCAGATGAGAAGAATTTCTAATTTCTTCTTTTGGCTAAACCTAATATTAAATATACTAGGATTATTGATAGCAATCAGCCTGATGTTTAATCCGGCATTATCTGCCTTAACACTAATTTGGTTAGTGTCATTCTGGTTATTGATTTTTGGAATTAATCAAATTATTGCAGCTTTTGTTAATCGCTAATAAATAAAAAGTTCATTAGAACTTTTTTTTTACTCAAAAAAGTTAGGAAAAACCTGGTATGGTATAATTTTATTAATAGGGGGGGTAGTTTGAAAATGGCTGAGCACAAAAAGCAACTACTGATTATTACAGGAATGAGTGGTGCGGGCAAAACCGTGGCTTCTCATGCTTTGGAAGATATGGGCTATTTTATAGTTGATAATTTGCCTCCATCGCTTTTACCTAGTTTTTGGGAATTAATTGTCAGGTCGGATGATTTTACTAAAGTAGCAGTGGTAATTGATTTACGAGTTAGACGGTTTTATAAAGACTTAGATAATGAGATCAATTCGCTTGAAGATAATGGCAACGCTCAAACTAGAATTGTATTTCTGGATGCTTCCGATAACACTTTAGTAGCCCGTTACAAAGAGACAAGGCGTGTGCCACCATTGGCAAGCAATGGCCGCTTGCTTGACGGTATTTTAGAAGAAAGACGAATTTTAACAGGTATAAAGAATCGAGCTAATGACATTATAGATACCTCTAATTTGTCACCTAAGGAACTAAAGCAGGAGCTGATTAATAGATTTAGTAAACAGCATAAACAGCCATTTTCCATTGAAGTATTATCTTTCGGCTTCAAATACGGTATGCCAATTGATGCAGATATTGTGATGGATGTCAGGTTTTTGCCTAACCCATTTTATATACCTGAATTAAGGCCATTTACGGGACTCGATAAACGGGTTTTTAATTATGTAATGGATAAAAAACAAACCCAGACTTTTTATCAAAAATTTTTAGACTTATTAAAAGTTGCTTTGCCGGGGTACATTAATGAAGGCAAAAGCAAATTAACTATTGCAATTGGGTGTACGGGTGGTCAGCATCGCAGCGTTGCAATTGCACAGCAATTGGCACAGGACTTGGCTGAAGACTATACAGTTGATATTACGCACCGCGAAATTAGTCGTTACACTAGAAAAAGGTGATTTTCATGACATATGCTGAAAAAGTGATTCGTGTAACTAGAAGTAGAAGACCACAGATTGTGGTCATTGGTGGTGGAACTGGGTTGCCAGTTGTTTTGAATGCACTTAAAGAACAGGAAGCTGAAATAACCGCCATTGTGACGGTATCAGATGATGGTGGTTCTTCAGGATCAATTCGCAACTTTATCAATGTCGTTCCACCAGGTGATATTCGCAATGTGCTGGTTTCTTTAAGTGGAATTTCACAGGAAGAAAAAGATATTTTTCAATATCGGTTTGATTCCTCCGATTCATTTTTTTCAGGGCATGCTATCGGAAACTTAATCATTGCTGCTTTGAATGAGATGCATGGCAATATTTTTGATGCTGTCCAGTCTTTGTCTAAAATGATGCACGTAGACGGACACGTGTATCCTGCCTCTAACGAGCCCTTAACACTTAATGCTGAGTTTGTTGATGGGACCATTCAAGCAGGAGAAAAGGAAATCACTGATAAGGATAAGAGGATAAAACGAGTTTGGGTTACCAATACAAACTCAAATTCTGAACCAAAAGCCGTGTCTAAAGTGCTAAATGCTATTAAAAATGCTGATGCAGTAGTGTTAGGACCCGGAAGCTTGTTTACTTCAATCTTACCTAACCTGATGATACCTAATTTAGGCGAAGCTGTTAGGAAAACTAGTGCAGAAGTAATATATATTTGCAATATTATGACGCAGCTTGGTGAAACCGATCATTTTTCAGACTGTGATCACGTTAAAGTAATTAACGCACATCTTGGTGGTCATTATATTAATACTGCTTTAGTTAATGGTGCCAAAATTGACATGTCTAAGTTTAATCCTAGTGATTACGATGCGTATATTGAGCCGGTGAAAAGAGACTTTAACGGACTGCGCGAGCAGGGCTGTCGGGTGATTACCGATGATTTTATTGACCAGCGTAGCGGATTGGTTTTTCATGACGGTAAGAAGGTAGCAAAAGAGATCATCAACCTGGCATTTGCCGCAATGGCTCGCAGGAAGGAATAACAAATAATGGCCAGCTATGCTAGTAACGTAAAAAAAGAGTTGACTTCGCTGCCCATTCACCGCGAACATGCCAAAGCTGAATTGGCTGCTTTCCTGCGTATGAATGGCGTTTTGAATTTTCATGAGCATAAAATTAGTCTTGATATCACTACTGAAAATCCTGCCATAGCTAGACGTATTTTTTCATTGATAAAAACTGCATATAAGGTTGAACCACAACTGATAGTCTCTCGCAAAATGAAGCTTAAAAAAAATAATCAGTATTTGGTGAGATTACAAAATCACGTGAAAGAAATACTGAATAATTTGGAAATTTTGACCCCAAGCTTGAATTTAATTACTAGCATTCCTAAAAGAATAATTAATTCACGGGAAGGGTCGATGTCATATTTGCGTGGTGCTTTTTTAGCCAGTGGCAGTGTGAATAATCCTAATACGAGTCGGTATCATTTGGAAATTTATTCTATTTATAAAGACCATAATGACGATTTGCTTCATATTATGAATGACCGCTTTAATCTGAATGCTAAAAGTACACCAAGAAGGCGTGGCTATATTGTTTATTTAAAAGAAGCCGAAAAAATTGGTGACTTTTTACATATTGTCGGAGCATTAAATGCAATGTTGTCTTTTGAAGATTTGCGCATTATGCGGGATATGCGTAATTCTGTTAACAGGTTGGTCAATTGTGATACAGCTAATTTAAAAAAGACGGCTAATGCAGCAGCCAAGCAGGTTGAAGATATTGAGTTGATTGAACGTAAAATTGGGCTAGAAAACATTCCTGAAAAATTGCAGGGATTAGCACGATTGCGACTTGAAGAGCCTGAATTGTCTTTAAAAGAAATAGCGCAACAGGTGCCGGATGGTCCGATTTCAAAATCTGGCGTCAATCATCGTTTTAAAAAAATTCACGATATTGCTGCAAGTTTAGAGCAATAAAAAAGAAACTCATCAATGATGGGTTTCTTTTTTATTGCAGTTTATTGTTACTATTTCTTTTGATTAACCATAATTTCATCGATTAAACCATAGTCTTTAGCTTGCTGTGCGGTCATGTAATTGTCCCGTTCAGTGTCCTTTTGAATCTTTTCTAAAGGCTGACCAGTAGTTTCATGTAAGATCCGGTTAATTTTTTCACGGCTCTTTAAAATTTCATTGGCTGCAATTTGAATATCGGTTTGCTGACCCTGTGCACCACCTAAAGGTTGATGAATCAAAACAGTTGAGTTAGGTAATGCAAAACGTTTACCTTTTGCTCCGCTAGTCAGTAAAATGGAAGCCATGGAAGCTGCCATGCCGATGGCAATAGTTGAAACATCTGATTTAATAAAGTTCATGGTATCCATGATTGCCAAACCAGAAGTAATCACACCACCCGGTGAATTAATGTAAAGTGAAATATCCTTGGTGTTGTCTTGAGCATCAAGAAATAGTAATTGTGCAATAATTGAATTGGCCATATCATCGTTAATTTCGCCGCTAAGCATGATGATTCTGTCTTTCAATAAACGTGAATATATATCATATGCGCGTTCGCCACGTGCAGTTTGTTCAATAACTGTAGGTACAAGCATCTTTCTACCTCCTAAATATAATTAGCACTCTATCAAGTACAGTGCTAATTAAATCACTTACATTACTTGCTGTCAATGAAAGTGTATTAATTTTGTATTCTTTTTAGTGAGAGTTTTATTATATAATTTAAAGGTAAACTAAATATTGGAGGATATATTTTGAAGCTTTATAAGAAAAAATTACCATATTTACTGACATTGGTTGTCGGATTACTAGTTTGTACCGGCTTGTCAACTACATCAGTTGCGGCAGATTCGAATAGCGCTCAACCGCCAGTTCAAGATGACAGCAACAAGTCATCAAGCAACTCAACTGATGTAAATAATGATAATAATGCCACTAATGATCAAACAGGTAAATCTGATCAAACTGGGACAGACGACACCAATACTAAAAAACCTAAGCCTAAGCAAATTGTTACTGGTTTTTCTATGATGACCAAAGTTGCGGGCAACAAAAATTATAAGGTCTGGAAAGAAGTAAATAACGGAAAAGTTAGCACCAAAGTAGCTGACGGCATTAACTTTCGTTATAGTCATATTCAATCAGATCAGTTGATTGAAACTAAAAAGTATCGTTATTGGCGCATTTATGTTAATGGCAGACAAGTAGGGTATGTTAATGAACGTTACTTTGCCAGAAACCAAATTGCGGTTCCTAAGACTATATCTCTAGTGCGCAATGAGTTCTACAACTTCCCTACCAGAGATGCTATTTCTTATATAACTAACAGCATGGGTACAGTAATTGACAACAGTCAAGTAACTGTATCAAAAGATAGCATTAATTGCGGGACTCCTAAGACATATAAAGTTAAATATACTTATGGAGATGCAACTGCTACAGTTAAAATAACTGTTAGAAAGAGTAAAAAAGAAGGGGTGGTCGATGCGAATACCGTTGCCTCCTTCCCAGCGCAACCTGGTACAAATGATTATCAGGCTTGGAAAACTCATTACGGTTCATCATTAAATTATATTAGCCCTACAGAATACACGCCTGAAACCAATAAACATACTTTGACTAGTGGTGATTTGACCTTAAAGACACGGTTATATCAACCAGTCTTATTAAGTGTAGCTGATCCATCAGACGATAATATTAACCGTGTTGGTCACATTCCAGAAGGTGTTACCGTTTCTAATGGCTGGGCATATACCAGTCTTTTAAGTCACACAAATTTGGTATCTGGTCATATTGTTGGTTATGATCTGAATACTTTAACTGACCCGTTTGATGCGCAACATTTACTTGATATGTCGCAAAAGAAGTTTAACAATTATGTTAAAAACATCAAGGTAAGTCCCTATATTCCAATTGGCCATGGTCAGGCATTGGGCGCAAGTGATAAATATATTTATGTGTTAAATAATGACAATACATTAAATGACACTAACGACTCTGAAGAATTACTTCAAATTCGTAAGAGTGATTTACAAATTAACAAGATTTGGACAATTAAAACTTGGATTGATGATGGCAAGAGTAATCGCTATTTCCAAAATGGTGTAATTGTATCAGATAAGGATATGTACACTGTTTACCATGATACTGCCAATAATTGCTATGAATATTGGGAATTCACTCGTACTGGAGATAATTGGTATCCAAAATTAGTCGGTAAAACTGATGGCAACTTTGTAAACAATAATTCACCTGTTCAAGGTTTTACCTATGACACCAAGAATAAAAACTTTTACTTGGCATTCAATGACTTAATCTTTAAGATTGGCCGCGATGGCAAATTAAAAAATACTTATTCTTTTGACACCGGTCGTGAAATTGAAGGTTTATCAGTTAGTGATAATAAATTGTATGTAAACCTTGCACAAAGAGCTGAATTATTGGTAAGCATGAATATTAAATAGAATAAATATTTTTAAATGAGAGCTGAAAAGCTCTTATTTTTTTGGTTTAGGAAATGTCGTAAAAAACCTGAAAGTTATCTATTTTAGGAATTTTGCCATATTGTGATTGAGATATTTATTAAAAAAGTAACATAAAAAGACTAACCTAAATCAAATATTGAAAGTTAGTCTATAATTAGAATTTGATTGCTGTCTGAATTTTAAGATTTTGCATCTTTCAGCTCTTTTTTTCTTTGTTTTGGCAGTCAGGACAAAGGCCATAGATTTCAACGTGGCTTGATGAAGTGACAAAACCCGTTTGCTTGTCTGCCTCAGTTCTCATCTGTTCTTCAATTCTCCCAAAGTCAGGATAATAAACATCGGCAATTTTACCGCACTTTTTACAGATAATATGAAAGTGTGGTTTTACAAAATAGTCATAGTGCAGAGAATCATCACCATTTTTTATTTCAGTTACGATCCCCGCGTCTACTAATTTGTTGAGATTGTTATAAACAGTTGCACGATAAGCTGGCTCATCTCCACTAATTGCTGTAAAAATTGTGGAAGCGGTGGGATGATTATGATGTACCATTAAATATTCAAGTATTTTTAAACGCGGTTTAGTTACTTTTAAGTGATGGCTACGTAACAGACTTCCTGCTTCATCAGAAAAATTAGGCATGATTCTCATCTCCTCAATTAATTATAGTGTAGCATTTTTTATGTAAAAAAACCGCCTATTGCTAGGCGGTTAAGTATTATTTAGCTTATTTTTTCTTCTTGTTTTCGTCTGATTGTTGGCATAATTAAACCAAGTAGGAATAATACCACTGGAGTGGCAATATTTAAACAAAGTGTGAATGGATCATTTGAATACATTCCCATTAAACAACAAGCAACTGTAACGGCTAATCCCCAAATTCCGGCAGTATAGGCTAACCACTGATGCTTAGTCATTTGATAGTTATCAGTACCGTTATGGAATTTTTCATGTTGTTTACGCAAAGCTAAGTAGGCAATGAAAACCCATAAATAACGCATTGGCATCACTATCGAATTTAGTTTAACTAATTGTGCCATCACAGTTTGTGCATCAGGCATAACGGCTTGCAATGCAATGATACCGCCAGAAAGAATGACAATCATCCAGATACCGTTAATATAAGCTCCATGTTTATTGACTTTTAATAACTTTTTCGGGATAAAGTCTTTTGCTTCTTTGCCTCCTAAAAGCATTCTCAAAGGAGCATCAATACTAATAACCAGTGCGGAAAATTGTCCAATGACGTTGCACCAGGCATAAATATAGAGGAATAATCCGCCAACGCCATAATATTCACCTAATTTTTGAAAAGCAATGTACGGACCATTTGAAATGTATTCATTCAAATTACCATTAACTACTTTAGGATCAAACATTAATGCTAAAGCAATGGTACCTAAGATGGCAGAAATCATAACCATTCCCGCTAATCCTAGCATAGCTTTCGGGAAATTTTTTGCAGGCTTTTTCAACTTGTTAACATATGGCGAAATCTTTTCAGCTCCACCTATAGCAAATACCAAAATTGAAAGTGAAGTAAAGTACTTCGTATTAAAATCTGGCATAAAGTTTTGCCAATTCCAGTTTATGCTGTTAAAACTAGCATGCGGATTAATCATCGGTGCCGCAAACATCATGATAATAAAAAGAATTGACATGATAAACATTGAAGTTCCAGCAATTGTTGATAAAGTTTTAATTACTGGAATCCCCCGGCTGGCTACCCAGCAAAAGAACAAAAATACTGCTAGCGTGGCTAATTGCGTCCAAGCTGTTGGCAAACTATCATACCATTTAGTATTACCAAAAATGCCCCAAGCCATGCCTCTTAAGCCCGTTGTACCTTTACTGGAAATATAAACCACATGTACTGCCCAGAATGTCCAACCAGCATAGTAGGCCCATTTAGGTCCGATAGTGGCGTTAATCCAGGAAGCAACGCCACCCTCTGAATCTTTAAAAACTGATCCAAGTTCACCGACCATCAAGGCGTAAGGAATAAAGAAAAGCAGGAAAATAATAATCCAGCTGAAAATTACTTTGGTACCATCAAAGTATATGAATCCGTTAACAACGTTGCCAAAGCTCCACACAATAGAGAAAGCCATAGTGGCCAGCGTTGTCCACATCATCTTTTTAGAATTGTTTGGTGTTTCACCCATGAAACTTCTCCCTTATATAAAAATAACAATTTTTTATTTTAACTTAAATGTTTTTAAAAATCTAATAATAAGTCACTTGAAATTAATAACAAAAATAATTATTGATATATGAATTAAAAAAGTGTAAAACTATTATTATATAGTAGAAGAAGGGGTTGTAAGTTTAATGAAAAGAAAATTTAAAAGTAAGCTGCTGGTTGCTGGGACAATAGCTGCACTTGGCTTATTTGTTGGGAGTAATAATTCTTATATTTCTGCAAAAACTTACCACAAAGCTGTTACTAAAATAGCCGGTAATGGTAATTATGCAGTTTATCATTATGCTTCAAAAATGGGACCATCTGGCAAGTTTACGTCGACTAAATATTTTAAGAACGCACAGATTCAATCTAAACAGTCAATTGCCACTAAGAAAGGCAAGTTTTGGAAGATAATTGTTGACGGGCGTACGGTCGGCTGGGTTAACCAGAACTTTTTTGCCAGAAACAAGATTTCTGTTGCGCAGAACGTAAGTTTAGTGCAAAACAATCAATATTCGTTTAATACTAAAGATGCCATTAATTATGTGACTAATAGTGCAGGTACTGCTGTAGATACAAGCAAGGTAACAGTTTCTAAGTCAAAAATTAGTTCGGGCACTCCTGGTAAGACCACGGTTGACTATAGTTATGGCAAGGCTAAGGCAACAGTCAATGTTACTGTTCGTTCAGAAAAGAATGAGGGTATAGCAAGAGCTGATAAAAAGCCTATGAATGGACCAAAGGAAGTCTCAACTTGGAAAGGTAGTTCCAAGTCTTCTTCAAGAAACTGGAACGCAGCGCATCATTATACTTCCGAAACTAGATCTAATACATTTAAGGCTAACGGTTTAACTTTAAAAACCAAGCTGTTCCAACCTCGTTTTGTCAGTCTTGGTTACAATCAATCTGGTGATAAGATGGGACAAGTAGGTGTAATTCCTGAGGGCATTACCGTGAATGGTTCAAACTTTACTGTTGCTCTATTTAATTCAAGTAGTGCACAAAAGGGTCATTTAGTTTCTTATAATTTAAAGCATATTAATAAATTTAAGGCACAAAATTTACAAACATTGAGATGGTCAACCTTCAAGAAATATGCTTCACATATTAAAGTTAGTCCTTATATCAAGTTAGGTCATGGTCAGGCTATCGGCTCATCAGCTAATTACATTTATGTAATTGCTAATAACAACACCTCTAGCAATTCAAGTGCTTCTGAAGAAATTTTACAAATACGTAAGTCAGACATGAAGATCAATCAAATCTGGACCTTTAGAATTTCTAACTATGGTAGTCCTAGATACATTCATAATGCCACCTTTGCTGGTGACAACACAATGTACTGTTTATTCCATAATGGTGGAAACGGCTTTTATGAATACTGGAAAGTAACACGCAACGGTGATTCCTGGACTCCCGTTGAGGTAGGAGCTACTAAAGGTAACTTTGTAAGTAATGGTTCTCCAGTTCAAGGGTTTACCTACGATCAAAGTCATAACCAATTTTATATTGGATTTAATGACTATATCTTCAAGGTTGGTGAAGACGGAACTTATAAGAGCACACACCACCTTCACGTAAGACGCGAAATTGAAGGTTTGTCTGCATCTGGTAATAAACTCTACGTTGAATTTGCACAGCGCGGAGAATTAACAGCCGGTAATACATATTAAAATAATAATGTAAGTCATTGAAATATTTTTCAGTGGCTTTTTTTATTTATAGTAGAAGTTTAATGGCTAAAATAGTTAAGACTTTCTATATTTGAATGTAATTGTTTTTCAAATAAACTTAGTTTCTGTATTATGGTAGGCGATAAGAAAAGTAAAGAATACAAAAAGGAGGATTTTTTGGTTAAAAAAGACTTTATTGATACTTGTGGCTTTTCAAGAGACGAAATGCAATACCTGGCTGATTTAGGTCTAAAAATTAAGGAGACTATCAACCATGGCTATTACCCTCAGCTTTTAAAAGGCAAAAGCTTAGGTATGATCTTTGATCAAGTATCTACTAGAACGCGCTGCTCTGCTGAAACAGCAATGACTGAATTAGGAGGATATGCTTTGTATTTAGCTCCAGGGCAGATACAACTAGGAGAAAATGGTCATGAGGGTCTGGCTGATACTAGTCATGCTTTAGGTGACTTAGTTGATATCATTGGAGTGCGAACGGCTAGTCAAGAAGATATTGTGGAAATTGCCCAAAATTCGCATGCACCTGTAGTTAACTTCATGAGCGATGATGACCATCCTACTCAGGCTTTAGGTGATTTGATTACAATTAAAGAATTTTTACCGCAAGGTAAAAAATTATCTGATATTAAGCTGGTCTTTGTAGGGGATGCAACGCAAATTACTGTTTCTGCATTATTTTTATGCGCTCAAATGGGAATGCAATTTGTGCAATACGGTCCTAAAGAAAAGCAATTATCTCCAAAATTATTGCGCAAAGCAGAAAAAATAGCTCAGCAAAACGGTGGCACAATTACTCTATCTGATGATGAAAAAGTCTTAGAAAATGCTGATTTTATTTACACGGATGTTTGGTATGGCCTATATGATCAAGAACTTGATCAAACAGAGTATATGAAAATATTTTATCCTAAGTACCAGGTTAACGCAGAGATGTTGGCTAAAACGCACAATTCTGCAGTTAAATTTATGCATTGTTTACCTGCAAACAGAGGGGAAGAAGTGACAGCCTCTGTGCTTAACGGTGAAAAATCAATTGTTTGGCAACAGGCTGCGAACAAAAAGACGGCAATGAGAGCAATATTTACTTATTTACTTAAAGATAAATTAGCTAAAGAAGATTTTTCGAACAAGATTGATAATGAGCTTCAAAGAGATTTAAAAAATATGCTTGAAAAGTAAAATAAAAGAGTAGCTACTGCTAGATTGCGACAGCTACTCTTTTTAAATTAATTCAATGGGTCCCCTGAGAGTCGAACTCAGATTTTAAGAACCGGAATCTTACGTGCGATCCATTACACTAAGGACCCGAATTTGCACAACAACAAGTATAACAGAAAAGAAACAAAAATTGAATTGTTTTTTATTGATACTGACAAAAGAGTTGCAGTTTTGCATGTTTTAGTATCAATATCGACTAATTTATTAAGACTTTCTAATTGCGGCAATTTAACTTGAATTATTTTTGGAGTGTTGCTATACTGTATTTGTCGATTGAGGAATGGCTAAATTGATTAATGTCAATTTACGTTTCTCATATATTTTTAGACAATCTGGGACACCTAATGACAACAAATGGGTCAATTTGGTCCCAGAAGAAGGAGAGAAATTAATGTACTCGGAATTTCCTGTGCTTGAAGCTCTCGTTCCTGACATCTTAAAAGTTTTTCGGCAAAGATATCTTGTTCTTGAGCAAATATCGCTTAATGCACCTGTAGGTCGCAGAAGCGTAGCTCAGTCTTTAGGACTATCTGAAAGAAACGTGCGAACAGAAACTGAGTATCTGCGTGATCGAGGTTTGATTGAGATCAAAAGCTTTGGCATGTTTATGACAGAGAAGGGCAAAAAAATATTGCAAGAGGCGGCACCTCTGATAGATCGGTTGTTTAACGCACGCAAAACAGAAATTGATTTAGCGCGTAAACTCGGTATCGAGCGCACAATTATTGTGCCAGGCGATAGTGATTTACAAGAACTGGTATATGAGAGAATGGGTGAAGAGCTTAATGCAGCTCTTGATTTACTGTTACCCCTAGGACATTCAATTATTACTGTTTTGGGTGGTGAAGCTCTTGCAAAATCGACTAGGAATTTGTCTAAAAGTTTAAGTAAAAATCGACAACTGGAATTTGTGCCAGGTCGTGGGGCTCTGGGTGAAAATGTTGCTATTCAAAGCAATACTATTGTGCAGAAAATGGCTGCTGAAACTGGTGGTAAATATAAAACATTGTATTTACCGGAGCAGATTTCTCAAGCAGCTTACAATTCTTTGATTCGTGAATCTACTTTTACTGACGTGCTGGAAGATATTTCTCAGACGGATGTAGTAATTCATGGAATTGGACTAGCTCACGACATGGCAAGACGCAGAGGATACGATTCAATTCGCTTATCTGAATTGCGTGAAAAAAAAGTAGTCACCGAATGTTTCGGGTGTTTCTTCGATGGCGAAGGGAAGATTGTCGACCGCGTACATCAGGTTGGTTTGCAGTTTGAGAATCTAAATAAAATACCTCACATATTTGCATTTGCTTGTGGTGGCCGCAAGGCTAAAGCAATCAAGGCTTATATGCCAAATGCTCCACATCAAACCTGGTTAATTACTGATGAAGGAGCCTCAGAGAAGATTTTAAAGGAGAAGTAATTCTCATTTAAAATAAATTGATGTTTACAGTTCTTACATAGTTCTTAAGGAGGACTTTAGAATATGACAGTTAAAATTGGTATTAACGGCTTTGGCCGTATTGGTCGTTTGGCATTCCGTCGGATCATGGATTTAGGCGAAAAGTCAAAGGATATTGAAGTTGTTGCTATTAACGACTTGACTACCCCAGCACTTTTGGCACACTTGCTAAAATATGACTCAACTCATGGTACTTTTGACCACGAAGTTTCAGCTACTGAAGATTCAATCGTTGTAGATGGTAAGAAATACCGCGTATACGCTGAACCACAAGCTCAAAACATTCCTTGGGTTAAGAATGACGGTGTTGACTTTGTTCTTGAATGTACTGGTTTCTACACCAGCAAGGCTAAGTCACAAGCTCACCTTGACGCAGGTGCCAAGAGAGTCTTGATTTCAGCTCCTGCAGGCAATGACTTGAAGACTATTGTTTACTCAGTAAACGATGATACTTTAGATGCAAACGACAAGATCGTTTCAGCTGGTTCATGTACTACTAACTCATTAGCACCAATGGTTGACGCTTTGCAAAAAGAATTTGGCATCAAGGTAGCTACTATGACTACTATCCACGCTTACACTTCAACCCAAATGCTTTTGGACGGACCTGTTCGTGGTGGTAACAAGCGTGCCGCTCGTGCTGCTGCTGTTAACATTATTCCTCACTCAACTGGTGCTGCTAAGGCTATTGGTCTTGTTGTTCCAGAATTGAACGGTAAAGTTAACGGTCACGCACAACGTGTTCCAGTTACTGATGGTTCATTAACTGAATTAGTTTCAATCCTTGACAAGAAAGTTACTGCTGACGAAGTTAACTCAGCATTGAAGAAGTACGAAAGCCCATCATTTGCTTACAACGATGACGAAATCGTTTCAAGTGATGTAGTTGGTATGACAGCTGGTTCAATCTTTGACCCAACTCAAACTATGGTAACTACTGCCGGTGACAATCAATTAGTTAAGACTGTTGCTTGGTATGACAACGAATACTCATTTACTTGCCAAATGGTTCGTACTTTGTTGAAATTTGCTACTCTTTAATCTGTAATATTTGATTACTGTTAAGTGGTGAAAGAGAAGGCGGAGGGAAATTCTTCCTTCCGCCTTTTTTTCAAAATAAAAATAATTAAATTATCGGAGGATATAGATGGCTAAATTAATTGTTTCTGACCTTGATGTAAAAGGCAAAAAGGTTTTAGTTCGTGTTGATTTTAACGTGCCAATTAAAGATGGTGTGATCGGAGATGACAACAGAATTGTTGCTGCACTTCCTACTATTAACTACATCATTGAAAATGGTGGTAAGGCAATTTTACTCAGTCACTTGGGACGTGTAAAGTCAGATGATGATAAGAAAGAATTGTCATTAAAACCAGTTGCTGACCGTTTAAGTGAGCTCTTAAAGAAGCCAGTTACCTTTGTTCCAGCTAACGAAGGTAAAGAAGTTGAAGATGCCGTTGCCAAGATGCAAGACGGTGACGTTGCTGTTCTTGAAAACACTCGTTTCCAAGATATTGACAATGACTTTGGCAAGCGTGAAAGCAAAAATGATCCTAAGTTAGGTGAATACTGGGCTTCATTAGGTGACATGTATGTTAACGATGCCTTTGGTACTGCTCACAGAAGTCACGCATCCAATGTTGGTATCGCTGAAGCTATGAAGAAAGATGGCAAGCCTGTTGCTGCTGGTTTCTTAATGGAAAAGGAAATCAAGTTTTTAGGTGATGCTGTTGCTAATCCTGTACACCCATTTGTTACCATCTTAGGTGGTGCTAAGGTTTCAGACAAGATTGATGTTATTACCAACCTTATTCCTAAATCAGACCACATTTTAATTGGTGGCGGTATGGCTTATACTTTCTTAGCTGCCCAAGGTCATGAAATCGGCAAATCATTGTTTGAACCAGATAAAGTTGATCTTGCTAAAAAATTGTTGAAAGACGCTGATGGCAAGATTGTGTTACCTGTTGACAATGTCGCAGCAACCGAATTTTCAAATGATGCAGCTCGCAAAGTTGTCGGCGATGACATCCCAGAAAACATGATGGGTCTTGATATCGGTCCTAAGACTGTTGCTAAGTTTAAGGATGTTTTAAAAGATGCCAAGACTGTTGTTTGGAACGGACCAATGGGTGCCTTTGAAATGTCAAACTTTGCTGAAGGTACTCTAGAAGTTGGTAAGGCTCTTGCTGATTTAACTGATGCTACTACTATTATCGGTGGTGGTGACTCAACTGCAGCCGCTAAACAACTTGGTATCGCTCCAAAGATCACCCACATTTCAACTGGTGGTGGTGCTTCTTTGCAATATCTTGAGGGTAAAGAATTACCAGGAATTGCCTGCATTTCAGACAAGTAAACTTTAAGAAAGGACATTATTTACATGCGTACACCAATTATTGCTGGTAACTGGAAATTACATATGAATCCTAAGCAAACAACTGAATTTGTTGCTGCTGTAAAGGATAAATTGCCAGAAGCAAGTAAGGTTGAAGCACTAATTTGTGCTCCTGCCGTCGATCTTGAAAGTTTAACGAACGCAGCTGCTGGCACAAACCTGCGCGTCGGTGCAGAAAATGCTTATTTTGAAGATGAAGGTGCCTTCACTGGTGAAACTTCACCTAAAGTTTTAAAAGAAATGGGCATGAACTATTGTATTATTGGTCACTCCGAACGCCGTGGCTATTTTCACGAAACAGATGATGACATTAACAAGAAAGCTAAGGCTTTATTTGCTAATGGCGTTACTCCAATTATTTGCTGTGGTGAATCACTTGAAACACGTGAAGCTAACAAGCAAGAAGATTGGGTAGTTAGTCAAATTAAGGCTGCACTTGCCGGTTTGTCAGCTGATCAAGTTTCAAGTTTAGTTATTGCTTATGAACCTATCTGGGCTATTGGTACCGGTAAGACTGCCAGTTCTGACCAAGCTGAAGAAATGTGCAAGACTATTCGTGATACTGTTAAAGATCTGTACAACGAAGAAACTGCTGAAAATGTTAGAATTCAATATGGTGGTTCAGTAAATCCAGGTAATGTTAAGGAATTAATGGCTAAACCTGATATTGATGGTGGTTTAGTCGGTGGTGCTTCACTTAAACCTGATTCATTCTTAGAATTAGTAAATTACCAAGATTAATTTTTAACTGTATATAATAAAAGAGTCTCTGATTTTTCAGAGACTTTTTTTGTTTATAAAAGTTTAATACCGAGAATATTACTAAAAATAAGCAAGTTACAAGTTGTTATTTATAGAATCGTGTATTAAAATTTAATATATTAATTAAACTGAGTCTTTAAACTAATGATGTTTAGGGGAAGAATAATGAAACAAAACAAGTTCAATTTAATTTTGTAGTAGGACGTTTTACTTTTTGCATAAGTCTTGGAGCAACAACCACAACTTTTGCTACCGAAAATAATAACGCAGCTGCTGTCGCAAAAAATTCCAGTATATACGTGCCGAATGAAAACATATCTGCATAATTGCGTAGGAAATAAAGGGTAGAAAAAGGGACAAAAGTAAGTTTGCTCTTTTCTATAATTTCGAATAGTCTGTAGCTTTGATGAAATTTCAAATGGTAAATTAATTCTTGCTACTAACCTAAAAGGAAAAAGTCGTAAATTAAAGAAAGATGTGTATGTTATTTTCCCTGATGGTCGAAAATAAAAAATTAAAAAAGCACACGAGAGTTATGACATATGGACTACATGTCACTAGTTACTCAGATAAAAAGTACTATACGGAAAAAAATAGGAAGGTTTATCAAAAAATCAGCTTTTGTTAATTAAGAAGGAAAAGAAAATTGAAAAAACAGGTAAAAAATAGCAAAATAAAGATACTTATTTCTATAACTATGTCTTTAGCACTTGGATTGTTGGCAGTAAAAACCGGTGATGATAGTTTCATCAATATAACGACGGTTGTTCAGGCAGCTCATGTAAAAGGCAATTTAGGGAAACTGACCACACCTAAAAAGATGCTTGGCACCTGGTATGGCAAAGCTTTTGATGTAAACTATAAATCAAATACGATTAATAAATTAAGAGTAAAAGCGCATAAAATCGATTCTAATGAATTACATAGACAAGACTCTAATGCTAAGGGGATCAAAAATACTAAGCAAACTAGAAATTGGGTAAAGGCTTTTTACCCTGTAACTTTTAAAAAAGACAAAAATATAAAGTATATCTCGATGTTTCCTTGGTTTAGTCCTGTTGCGTCAGGAAGGTGTTTAGGTATGTACCATTACAAGGGACACCGCGTTTTAATTGAAAGATCCTTCTCTTCTTATAGAATAACTAACGTTTATTGGCGCTCGGCTAAGCTAGCGAGAATGTATGGTGGTAAAAAGCCAAAAGAGTTAAAAACATTCGCTCAGTGGTAAGATTTTTTAGAGAATTTTGTTATAGTGAAAATAAAATAAGTCTCTGATTTTTCAGAGACTTTTTTTGTTTAATATTTCCACTATCGCTTGCTTTTATCATAATGCGTGTCCATAATAGGGTGAAATAATTCCAATATGGGAGGTAAAGTTTGTGAAATTACGTAAAACAATTACTTGGGCAGTTGTTGTGGCTGCTATAGCTGCAGCAAGTGGAATTAGTGTTAATCAGACGAATTTGGTTCAGGCGGCAAGTACTTCAAAAAATGCCAAAATTACTACTAATAAAACAAAATATGGCTTTAAGAGAGACTTTAAGTTTCCTAAATCGTGGCGTGGCAAATGGTATAGTAATACTCATGATAAATTAAGCAAAATGACCGTTAAAAAGAACGGTTTCAATATGCCTTGGACAGGAGAATATGTTGAACTGGTTTCAGCAGGTAAAGTAAAAGGCACCAATAAATACTTGTGGCAAATGCCGCAAAGTTGGTTTACCAAGCATGACAAGATTTTCAAACATTTGGGTAGAGTAACAACTAATAAGATTAGCAACAAAAAATGGATTGTCTTTAGTCCAATAGATGAAAACAATATTGAAATTGGCTTCGCTTTTAGATTAAGGAATGAAAAAGTTGCTGGTAAAACTCAAAAAGTAATATTTGAAGCTAATCCTAAAACCGGTGAAATCGTTGACCAGTTCTTCCGTTCACCAAAATTAGCGCAAAAATATCAACACTTTAATTTTAAGGGTGAAACTTATGCACCTTCATTTAACCAGTATTAAGTAAAGTAAATATCAGATTTTAAAACTAATTCTCAATTAAGTAATTAGTTTTTTTAATAAATTAAATTACTTTATACAATCAACCAGTTTATACAATCAACCAGTTTATAATTATTACTATAAATAAAAACACAATATTGTTTTACAGGAGAGAAAAATGGCTAAAAAATTTATTACTATATTTGCATTAGCAGGCTTAGCTATACCTATGACAGTGCCACTTGCAAGTGTTCAACCAAAAACCGTGCAGGCTGCGCAAACCAAGAAAAACAAATATGGTTTTGCAAAACAATTTAGATTTCCCAAAACCTGGCGTGGCAAATGGTATAGCAATAACAATTTTACCCCCAACCCAATGAGTATTCATGCGTCTGCGATCAATATGCCGTTAACTAATGATTATTTTAAAGTAATTAAAGTCGGAATGGTCAAAGGCACAAAGAAATATCCTTGGGAAATGTCTTCAGCTTGGCAAGAGGAAAATCAGAGCATTTTAGCAAAATATTTACGAGTATCTAGTAAAAAAATGCATGGGAGTAAGTGGATCATACTAAGTCCGGTACAGGAAAAGACAACTAAAAACGGAAATGCTTTCACAGTTAAGACTGAAAAAATAGCTGGTAAAAAACATAAAGTTTTATTTCAAAGTAATCCAGAAGATGGTTTAGTAACTAACCAATTTTTTAAAACAAAATCTATAACAAATAAGTATAGTGCATTTGAATTTAAAGATATGAAATATAGTAAAATTAACCCACGTTAATTATTGAAACTGTAGTCGCAACTAATTGTGATTACAGTTTTTAGTTTTAAAAAGGAGAAAAAGTGAAACTACTATTAACAGGGGACAGCATTATTGCCCGTAAAGAAGGACTAAAAGAACCTCGTATTAACAATGCAATTAAAGCAAAAATACCTGATATTGAGATTGTCAATACTGCAGTTTCCGGAGTAAATTCGGGAGCTTTTTATGCATTATTGCCAGATTTGATCCTAAAAGTTGAACGCTGCGATAAGTTGGTATTGCTTTTGGGAACAAACGATATAGCAAAACACAAGCGGGTACCTATCGCTCAATTCAAGAGAAACATGGCTCTCATTATATCTAGCATAATTTGTTTATATTATCCTCAAAATGTAATTTTAATTTCCCCTCCTGCTGTTGATCAAAATAGGCAAAATAAGCGGACCAACCGTGAAATTGCTGTTTATACTGTTGAGCTGATTAAGTTAGCAGAAACCTACAATTTAAATTTTATTAATCTATTCCAAGCTATGATTGGTCATGGCAATTTAACAACACTCTGTAAAGGGCAATTGGATGACGGCTTACATTTTGGAAAAGAAGGATATAACCTATTAGCAAATTTAATAGTTAAAAAACTGCAAGAATAGGAATCAAGCTCAGTATTAGAAAAAATCCTTGCTATGGAGCTAACTCTAAGGTATACACTTTATTACAAATTAATAAAGGAGTACCAAAATGATAGAAACAACACTAAATAATGGTATATCAATGCCTACTCTAGGTATAGGAGTTTTTCAAATAACTGACCTGACTATGGCTGAAAATGTAGTTGTGGATGCAATCCGAATAGGATATCGTCTAATTGACACAGCTTCATCATATGGTAATGAAGAGGCTGTAGGAAAGGCCATTAAAAACAGTGGAGTTGATAGAACCGATTTGTTTATCACCACTAAATTGTGGGTATCTGATACAGGTTATGAGGCAACCAAACGGGCAATTACCAATTCTCTAAGAAAATTACAGCTTGATTATTTAGATCTGTATCTAATACATCAACCTTATGGTGATGTTTATGGTTCCTGGCGTGCAATGGAAGAAGCATATAAGGCCGGAATTATCAGAGCAATTGGAGTTTCTAATTTTTCACCAGACCGTGTTCTCGATTTAAGTTTGTATAATGATATCCGTCCTGTTGTTGACCAAATTGAAATTAATCCTTGGATGCAAGAAGCAAAAGAAGTTTCTTTCCTCCAAGAAAATAAAATTCAACCCGAAGCTTGGGCACCTTTCGCGGAAGGAAAGCATCATATGTTTACTAATTCACTAATTAGGCAAATAGCTGCAGATCATCATAAAACAACTGGTCAAGTTATCTTACGCTGGTTAGTTCAAAGAGGAATAGTAGTCATTCCAAAATCAATTCATCACGATCGCTTGGTAGAAAACAGTAAAATTTTTGACTTTGAATTAAATCAAGCAGAAATGGCACAAATAAAAAATCTGGATAAAAATGAAAGTCAGTTTTTTGATCATCGTGATCCAGCATCAGTGAAAAATATTCATGATTTAATTAGAAACGTAGATTAAAGGAAAACGAATTTTGACAATAAACGAAATCAGTAAAAAATTTAGCTTATCTAAAGATACCTTACGTTACTGGGAAAAAGAAAAGCTGATACCTACTGTTAAGAGGGACAAAAATGGCTATCGCGTGTATGACACAAAAGAGCAAAACTGGGTTTTTTACATTATGGTTTTACGTAAAGCAGGTATGTCTATCAAAAAATTAAAAAAGTTTGTCAATTTATATATGAAAGACTCTTCAACTGCAGAAATACGGAAACATTTGCTAATTGTGCAACGAAGCCAGCTGAATAAGGAAATTATAAATATTAAAAAAACAGTTAATTATCTTGATTATAAAATTGATCATTTTGATGATCAATTGTTAAGTTTTGAAAAAGAAAAACTGGCATATGAAAAACGCATTTAAGCCTTGCCACGATAAACGCTCTTAAAACTAATTAGTAATTTTAGGAGTGTTTTTGTTATTGGTTAGAAGTTAAATTTGGAACAATTACAATTATATCTTGTTTAGCATAATTTAATTTGTTAATATTACTAATAAATTAAAAAATAATTAAAGCTTTTGCTGAAATTATTTTATTGCCATGTGAACTAATAAAGGAGGGCCAAAATGTATCATTATCTCAAAAAACATGCATTTGCAGTTATAACATCTTGTCTATTACTTTTAGTAAATTCTGTATTGCAAGTTTTGGCTGCTACCAAAATGGCCGTACTGGCAAATTATTTAATTGCCGGCAAAATTAGGCCTTTTGTTAGCATGTTGGTAGTGATCTTTTTACTTTGGTTTCTCACGTTTCTTATTTCTTTTCTAGAAAGTTATATTCAAGAAACAGTTATACAAGATATTCTTAGCAATATTCGCAATGACATTGTTACTAGTCTAATTAAACTTTCTCAAAATGAATTTAAACAAAATCCAGTGGATTATTATGAGTCTTACCTGCAAAATGATGTCAATTTAATTCAAAAGAAGGTCTGAATACCTTTTTTCTAATAATACGTTTTAGTGGTAATGCAATTTTTGCGTTAATAGCTTTATACCTTTATAGCAATATTCTATTTCTTGCAGCTATTTTATTAGTTTTAGTGATTATATTAGTCCCGCGGTTCTGCAAAAGATTTCTGACAGCAGGGGTTACTAAAATTTCTCAGGCTAACGAAAATTTTTTAAAATTTACTAGTAGCGGTTTACACGGCTATGATACTCTATACGCTTTTAACGCTTTGGGTGAAATCAAGAAGTTAGTCGCGACGGGATCACAAAGTTTAAAGCAGGCAAATGTACATAACACTGTCAGACGTTCCGCTGTGGATATTATTACAGGTGTAATCAATATTGGTAGTCAACTTCTTATTCTAGGTATTACAGGACTTCTACATTTTCAAGGAAAAATTAGTGCAGGTGCTATTTTGTCCACTGCTGAATTAGCTACTAAGGTTTTTGACTCTGCCGGAATTATTAATCGTTACTTTGCACAATTGCTTTCTACTTCCAGTATTTTTGCTAAATTTAATGAGCTGAAAGGACAAGAGGAATGTGAAAATGATAATTTTGTTAAAACTAATTTTTCAATGGAGTTTCAGTCACTGGAATTTAAAAATGTCACCTTTTCATATCCTAATGCAAAAGAAAAAATCCTGCATAATTTTTCTTATGTCTTTAAAAAAGGTGATTTTTATAAATTAAATGGGATTTCTGGCCGGGGTAAATCCACGTTACTTAAATTGGCAACAGGTCAACTTACTCCTACTAAAGGCGAAATTTTACTAAATGGGATCAATATTACTGTTATACCCCGTAACGTAATAAACTCAATAATTATCTATCTGCCCCAGACAGTGACAGTGTTTCCTCGCAGTATTAATTATAATATCTTGCTGGGACGAAACTATAATAAAGCAAGTCTAGATAGGGTAAAACAAGATTTTGAAGTTAATGAAAATTGGCATTATAATTCCTTATCTGGCGGTCAAACTCAACGTATTGCGTTAGCTAGACTAATCGATACTAAGGGTAAATTAATTTTACTGGATGAGAGCTTTTCCAGTATTGACCTGAAAACAGCACAAGATTTATTGCAAAAATTATTAAATAGGGTGGAAAGCGTAATTGTTGTTTCACATCGAAGTGCAGAAGTTGCTAACTTTTCCTTCAAAAATTTGCTATTAAAATAATATTTTGTAAACTAGCCTAAAAAAGCGTTACTAGCAGTTTAGCTAAGCTATCATGCAAGTAGCGCCTTTTTAATTAAAATTAACATTATATTTACGACCAACGGGTGGAAAAGTTGGCAGTCGTAACGGGGTGGTATGCCATTGAGTAAAAAGCGTGGCACACAATAGGATAAAGGGTACATCTTCAGGACGATCAATATCACAAATTAAAACGACACCCTCACTGCGAACAACAGTCCTAACTGTGGCAACTTTTTTGACACCAAAAAGAAATTTATAGCTTCCTTTTTTAATACTGCCAGTAACTATGTAGTTTAAGCGAGTAACATAGAAAAGGTTAGCTACCTTATTGTTTAACCTTTTAACTTTAACCAAAGAGTGATTAACCACATCAATGGTGTAAGAAGAGATAATGCCATTACCATCAGTGTACAGTCGTCCTATTTCTTTGCCGGTAAACCTTTTTAAGTACAGGGTGTGATTAGGATTATCTAAATTACCTTGAATAATATATTCAATTTGGTCTTCTTCATTTGCGACAGGTATTTGACCATATTCCTGTTTCTGAGTTAATTCCAATAAGTAGCGCATTTAAGCACCTCTATTCTTTTGCGTTATTTTTAATAAATTTCCTTAAAATATAAGCAACTCCATTATCATTGTTTGATTTAGTCCGGACTTGTGCTAATTTCTTAATAGCGGGTACTGCATTTGCCATAGCTACTCCAACACCTGCATCCCTAATCATACTGGCATCATTGAGATTATCCCCAATTGCGGCTACTTCCTCTGTTTTGATACCTTTTTTTCTGGCATAATCTAAAAGAGCAGGGCCTTTCTGTGCTTTAATATCGTTAATCTCAATGTTAGCTGCAGAGCTTGATGTCACAACAACACCGTCTACATCCTTGATTTCTTTTTTAACTTTAGTAAAAGCAGCAGGTCCGTGTGCATCAAAAGCAATTATTTTCATAATTTCGGTTTTGGGGTTAGTTAATAACTTATCAAAGTCTTTTTCCAAGGTCATACTAAACATAGCGTTACTACCAGCCGCGGTTGCAACTGCTTTTTTAAAAGTTACTCCTGGATTCAGAGTCATTAGTGCACGAGCTAAGTTAACCACACGTTTACTGATATCACTTGAATATATTTGCTCGGCGGTAACTAATTCAAAATAAATATTGTTTTGTTCAAGAATATTTGCGATTACACGTGCCTTCTCATTAGGTAATTTATGCTTAATCTGCAAATTATCATTTTCATCATATACTAAGGCACCATTGATATTAATAAAACCCGTTTTTAAGCCATAATCTCTAATAGTTTTCCGTGATTGCCGTGGTGCACGCCCCGTAGCTACTAAAAATTCAATTCCATTTCTTTGTGCTGCTCGAATTGCAGATGCGTTTTCGTCTGAAATTCTCATATCGCTGTTAAAAAGGGTTCCGTCTAAATCACAAGCTACTAATTTAATCACAGATAATTAACTCCTCCTAGTTACAGATCATTTCTTTATCTACCATATTACCATATATGAAGAAATTCTTGCTTTTATAATTTTAGATAATAAAAAGAGCTAAAATGTATTAAATTTCACCACATCGATAATTAATTTCATGATACCATAAAAGTTAGTGAAAGAGAGGCCTGTTGAAATAATGAAAAAGTTTATTGGTAACGACTGGGATGAAATATTAGCTCCCGTTTTCGCAAGCAAAGAATATCAGCAATTACATGAATTTTTAAAAACAGAATATGCTACAAAGAAAATTTATCCTGATATGTATCATATTTTTACTGCTTTCAAACTAACCTCGTTTGCAAATACGAAAGTTGTGATTTTAGGACAAGATCCATATCACAATCCTGGTCAGGCAACTGGAATGAGTTTTTCGGTTAATCCGGGAGTGAAATTGCCTCCTTCCCTTCAAAATATTTATAAGGAATTATATGACGATGTTGGTTGCCGTCCAGTTAATCACGGCTACTTAAAAAAATGGGCAGATCAGGGAGTATTATTGTTAAATGCTGTTTTGACAGTTCCTTATGGTCATGCTAATGGTCATCAAGGAAAGGGTTGGGAAGCTGTGACCGATGCCGCAATTAAAGCTTTGAGCGATCGTGGTAAAGTAGTCTTTATTTTGTGGGGGCGCTTTGCTCAAAACAAAATCGTTTTAATTGACCAAGACAAAAATTTTGTGATTAAATCAGCTCATCCAAGTCCATATTCAGCTGACAGGGGATTTTTTGGTTCAAGACCATTTTCGCGTTGTAATGAAGCGCTGAAAAATTTCGAAGAAACCCCAATCGATTGGCAATTACCCACAAAGGTTACACAAGCAGATTTAGCATAGGTAGGAGATAAATGAGCGTTTTTGATCTATTAAAAAATAAGGTGCAAAATTCGAAAAAAGTATATCAAATAGTTTTTCCGGAAGGAAATGACATACGTATTTTAAATGCAGCCAGTCAGTTATCCCTGGCAAATATTATCAAGCCTATTTTATTAGGTAATACTGAAAAAATAACCAATATAATCCGCAAAAACAATTTAGCTTTTAACGAATTAGCAATAGTTGATCCGATTCACTATAAAAGCAAAAAAGCGATGGTCCAGAGCTTTGTAAAGGCACGTAGAAAAAATGTCCCGCAGGCTGATATTGCTGAAATATTAAATGAGCCCAATTATTTTGGTACTATGTTGGTGAAAATGGGTCTGGCCGATGGCATGGTATCTGGAGCAACTCATTCAACCGCTGAAACGGTTAGACCTGCTCTACAATTGATTCATACCTCTGAAGGGATGAAACGCGTTTCTGGCAGTTTCATTATGGAACGCCAAGATGAGAAATATATTTTTGCAGATTGTGCTATCAATTTAGAGCCAGATAGTGAAACATTGGCGGAAATTGCATACCAATCAGTTCAAACCGCACAAATGATTGATATAAATCCTAAAGTTGCATTTTTGAGTTTTTCAACTAAAGGTTCAGCTAAAGGCGATATGGTTACCAAAGTTAAGAAAGCCGCTGCGCTTTTTCATAAAGAGCACCCTGAAATTCCAGCAGATGGCGAACTGCAATTCGATGCCGCTTTTGTGCCGGATGTGGCGGCTAAAAAGGCTCCTGCTTCCGCAATAAAGGGCCAAGCAAATATCTTCATATTTCCTGAACTGCAATCTGGTAATATTTCCTATAAAATTGCTCAGCGTTTGGGCAATTTTGCAGCTATTGGTCCTATTTTGCAGGGATTACAGAAACCTGTTAACGACCTGTCACGAGGTGCCAGTACACAGGACGTTTATAATATCGCAATTTTAACTGCTGCGCAGGCGTTATTAAGGGATGAAAACAATGAAGCTTAGTATTGATTCTGCTCAGAAAATGCAGGAGCTTGGTGCAGCTATTGCTCAGACCGCCCAGGCACATGATTTATTACTGTTAAATGGCGATCTCGGAGCTGGTAAAACGACTTTAACTCAGGGAATTGGCAGGGCACTGGGAATTAAACGCCCAGTAAAAAGTCCCACTTTTACTATTGTGAGGGAATATCCTGAAGCCAAGCTGCCATTATTTCATATGGATTTTTATCGCTTAGAAAATGATGATTTATCTTCCATCGATTTGACTAACTATTTGTCTGAACCGGGAATAGTTGTAATTGAATGGCCAGACGTAATTCAAAAAGAACTTCCTGAGCAATTTTTACAACTGACCATTAAAAGAGTAGATGATAGCTGGTCTTCAACTAAACGAGTAGTTGAATTTGAGGCAAAGGGTGAAAGATATAAACAATGGGTCAAAAATATTTTGCAGTTACTAACCTAAAAAAGTAGGGTTTTTTAACCCTGCTTTTTTTGCTTATATTTGGTAGACCAAACCTTTGAGAGCCTCGTCTCCATATTTTTCATTTTGTGCTATCAAAATTCCTGCGCAGGCTTCACTATCACTGAGAGCATTATGATGATGCCATAATTCCACGTTAAGAGCTTTAGAAACTGTATCCAGTTTGTGATTAGGCAGCTGGGGTTCAAATAATTTGCTGGTCTGCAAGGTATCGATGACAAAATAATGTGGTTCAGGAATATCATAGCGAGCTAAGCTTTGTCGCATTACATTAGTATCAAAACGGGCATTATGAGCTGTAACCAACATCCCAGGCTGATAGAGTGCTTTGATTTTAGGCCAAACTTCGGCCATAGTCGGAGCATCCTTAACGTCTTCTGCAGTGATATCGTGGATTTGAATATTGCGTGCATCAAAAGGCATTTGCGGATTAATTACAGTATAAAAGCGATCTACAATTTGGTTGTTGCGAACCATTACCAAGGCCAAAGAACAGGCACTTTCAGGATGTCTATTGGCTGTTTCGAAATCCATCGCAATAAAATTCATGTTATCTCCTTTAAATTTTAATTTTAGTATAACATATGATGAAGCTCTTAACTGAATGAGGTAAAATAGAAAAAGATTAGATAAAAGGGGATTTTGGTTTTGAAGTTATCAGATTTAACCAAAAAAGGTTTAGAAATAAAAAAACAGGTTCCACTTAGTAAATACACATTTACGAAAACAGGAGGTCCAGCTGAATTACTTGCTTTTCCTCACAGTGAAAGTGAATTAAGAGATTTAGTCCTTGCTGCTTATGATAACCAGATTCCCTTAACTGTAATAGGCAATGCTTCTAACTTAATTATACGTGATGGTGGTATTTCAGGTCTGGTTTTAATATTAACCGCGATGAACCAAATTAAGGTTGAAGGTAATCAGGTTGTTGCTCAAGCAGGAGCTACTATTGTGGATACGGCTTTTACAGCTGCACATCATGGCCTAAGTGGGTTAGAATTCGCAGCTGGGATACCAGGAAGTGTTGGTGGTGCAGTTTTCATGAACGCTGGTGCTTATGGAGGTGAAACTAGTAACGTTATTCAAAGTGTCAAGGTGATGACGCGGAAGGGAAAAATAAAGCAATATTCTTTATCTGAAATGAATTTTTCTTATAGACATTCATTAGTCCAGGATAATGGTGATATCGTTATAGAGGCTGTTTTTGCATTAAAAAGATCTGCCAAAAGTCGTATTTTAGCAGAAATGAATTATCTTAATGCTTTGCGTAAATATAAACAGCCGCTTGAATACCCCTCATGTGGCAGTGTTTTTAAACGACCGGCCGGTCACTATGTTGGTCCAATGATTATTAAGGCAGGATTACAAGGTAAGCAAATTGGTGGCGCTCAAGATTCCACCAAGCACGCCGGATTTATTGTAAATAAGGGTAATGCTACTGCGACTGATTACCTCAATTTAATTCATCTGATACAGGCAAAAATCAAGTCTCAATTTGGTTTGGATTTGCAAACTGAAGTTAGAATAATTGGCGAACCTGATGAATAAACTGCTACAATTATTATGTTCACACATTAGAGAAAGGAGTATTTATGCAAACTAGCGGAGCACATATTTTTACTTGGGGCAACTTATCTACGATTCTTGATGTCCTGATTATCTGGTTTGTAGTTTATCACTTAGTTATTTTAATCAGGGGAACTAAGGCTGTCCAATTAGCCAAGGGAATTGTGCTGATTTTTATCGTGCGTATTATTGCAGGGATACTGCAACTACATACCACGACTTGGCTGATTGACCAAATTGTTTCTTGGTCTGTAGTTGGAATTATTGTGATTTTTCAACCAGAAATTAGACGTGGTCTCGAACATTTAGGACGCCTGCCAATTTTTGGCGGTCGCGAGGACAGTGCTCGAAGCGAATCAATTAAGTTTATTAATGAAATTGACAAAGCTATTCAATATATGTCAAAAAGAAGGATTGGGGCACTCATTACTATCCAGCAAGAAACTGGCCTGGAAGATTATATTGAAACTGGGATTAAGCTTAACGCCGATGTTACAGGAGAATTATTAATTAACATTTTTATTCCTAATACTCCATTACACGATGGTGCCGTGATTATTAACAAGGATCACAAAATTGCAGTGGCAGCAGCTTATTTACCACTTTCAGATAATAGTATGATTCCTAAAAGATTGGGAACCCGTCACCGGGCTGCTGTAGGGATTTCCGAAGTGACAGATGCAATTACCGTCGTTGTGTCCGAGGAAACAGGTGGGGTAACAATTACCCGTAACGGTCGCTTTATGGTCGATATGACTCGGGATGAATATCTAAAATATCTTACTGCTGAATTGGTACCAAAGAAAAATGATAATGATAAATGGTATCAAAAAATTATCCGTAAAATATGGAAATGGGGTGCTGACCGATGAAAGAGTTTTGGAAAAAATCTTGGTTTATCAGGCTGGTTTCCCTTTTAATTGCAGTTTTATTAGTTATTTATGTCAATTCCACCCAAGAAGGATTTTTATCTCAGGGACAAACTGAAAAGACAAAGCAAACTGCTAATAAGACTGAAACTATCAAAGTACCTTTGCAGGTTTCAGTTGATACGGATAAGTATTACGTTGTAGGCTATCCCGAAAGAGTTAGTGTTACTTTGGAAGGGTCTACGGCACTTGTTACTTCTACGATCAATACCCAAAATTTTAGAGCTTACATTGACTTGACGAAAAAAAGCATTGGTAAGCATAATGTCAAAATTCATATTAATGGCATTAATAAGCAAATTTCTTATTCAGTCAAGCCGCGAAATATTACTGTTGACATTCAGCGACGTAAGTCAACTACAATGCCTGTACAAATAGAGTATAATAAGGGTGCTGTAGCCCCTGGTTATCAGAGAGGTCATTCCAGTGTTTATCCACAACAGGTGGAGGTAACTGGGGCTCGCTCAGAAGTTGATCAAATCGATCAGATTGTTGCCAGGGTGGTTTTACCTAATGGTATTGATCACACTTATGAGCGCCAGGTAAACCTGATTGCAGTAGATAATAAGGGCAGACAGTTGAATGTAATAATTGATCCTGCAACTGCTAAAGTAACAATACCTATTACAACGGCAAAAAAAGTAGTAAAAGTTCAGCTTGAGCCTGAACATGAAAAAACAAATAAAATTTACTCATTGACTGCTAAAACTAAATATGTAACTTTATATGGCAATGAAGATGCTCTGGCGAAAGTTAAGCGCTTGAAAGTTCCGGTTGATTTAGGTTCTGTTAACGTTTCTGCTACCAAAACTATTACTTTCAATTTACCTGACGGTGTAGTTAAATCGAATCCAAGGCAAATTAATGTTGATGTAAAAGTAGAAAATACAAAAGACACACAAAATGTTAATAAATAAGAAAGGTTGTTTAGTAATGTTAAAATATTTTGGCACTGATGGTGTACGTGGGGTGGCTAATCAAGATTTATCTCCTGAATTGGCATTTAAACTAGGGCGAGACGGTGGTTACGTCTTAACTAAAAACAAGTCTAAAGAAGAACAGGCCAAAGTTTTGGTTTCTCGTGATACCAGGATTTCTGGCCAGATGTTAGAATATGCCTTAATATCGGGACTTCTTTCTGTTGGAATTGAGGTCTTGGAGGTAGGTGTAATTACTACACCGGGATTATCGTATCTAGTTCGTGCTCAAGGCGCTGATGCAGGTGTTCAAATTTCTGCTTCCCATAATCCTGTGGAAGACAATGGTATTAAGTTCTTTGGCAGCGATGGTTTGAAATTGTCGGACGAAATGGAAGGCGAAATTGAAAAATTGATTGATGCCCCTGAAGATAGTTTACCTCGACCTTCTGCCAAAGGATTGGGTTCTGTTACCGATTTTCATGAAGGTAGTGCCAAATATTTACAATTTATTGAAAATACTATTCCTGAAGACCTTAGTGGTATTAAGGTTGTTATTGATGGTGCAAATGGTGCCGCCAGCAGCCTAATTTCTCGGTTATTTGCTGATTGTGGCGTTGACTTCACTACTATTGCTATTCATCCCGATGGCCTTAACATTAATGATCACGTTGGAGCCACTCATACTGAAAAACTGCAGGAAGAAGTAGTGAAACAGGGCGCACAACTTGGTCTTGCATTTGACGGTGATGCTGATCGTTGTATCGCTGTCGATGAAAATGGTCATGAAGTTGATGGTGACCATATTATGTATATACTTGGCAGCTATATGGAAGATGGTGGCCGTTTGAAAAAAGATACAATCGTTACCACTGTAATGAGTAATCTGGGATTTACTAAAGCGTTGCAAAGACGTGGTATTAAAAATGTTCGGACTCAAGTGGGCGACCGCTATGTTTCAGAAGAAATGCGTGCGCATGGTTATAATTTAGGTGGAGAACAATCTGGTCACGTGATTATGAGTGATTATCATAATACAGGTGACGGAATGCTAACAGGTTTACATTTGATGTTAGTGATGAAAAGAACTGGCAAAACTCTAACTGAGTTACTAACTGATTTTAAAGAATATCCACAGTGTCTGGTAAACGTTCCGGTAAAAGATAAGAACTCCTGGAAAGAGCATCAACCTATTTTAGATGTAATAAAAGAGGTTGAAAACGATATGGGTGACGATGGTAGAGTATTAGTGCGACCTTCCGGAACACAGTCACTTTTGCGAGTAATGGCTGAAGGACCAACCCAAGAGGAAACCGATGCCTATGTGAAGAGAATAACTGATGTAGTTGAAAAGGAAATGGGCGTGTAAGTAAAATAAACCCATTGCATTTTTGAGTTAAAAAGCAGGTAAATAATAATAAGACCCCAAAATTGACTTCAATTTTGGGGTCTTATTATACAAACTTTACTCAAAAATATTTGTATTATTCTTTTACTTCTTTTTCTATATTGGCTGGCGTGACATCAGCTGCTGTATTCACTGGCTTTAAATGTTTACCAAAAATATATTTAGCAGTAGAAACCTTTACAAAATTACAGTTTAACACTGATGAAGGTGAATCTAAAACTTCATAAAACAGCTCTGCTTTTTTATCTGCTGGAACCCATATATATCTTAAACTTGTAACCGAAACCGTATCACCAGGTCTAAATCTTGATTCGTCTCCCAATTCTCCTTTTGTATTATAAAGATATGCGTCATTCACAAATTTTACAGTCATAATATTGGT